>JAPOJV010000013.1 GCA_029978085.1 bacterium | reverse complement strand
TCGGCGAGCTGCGGATAGGCCAGTTCCCGCAGGCGTTCGGGCGCCCAGGCCCAGATTCGGGCACGTTCCAGCACCGGCAGCGTCGACTGCTTCATCACGCCCACAAACGAGTTCTCGACGAGCTTCGGAAACTCGAGCAGCTTCGATTCCTCCAGCACGAATTTCGCCTGCGGGTTCGAGGCCGAGAAGCGGCGGTCGTAGACGGTATTGGCCACAGTCAGATAGCGGTTGAAGGCGTCGAGATTGCCCTTGGCCAGTCCCTCCATGATCGCCCGCCGGATCATGGCATCGAGAAACTGCCGCAGGTTCGAGACGTCGATCGCCAGCACCTCGCCGATTCGCTGGGCAATGAAAGACTCCACCGTGTCGGTGTAGAGCGGCTCGTCGCCGCGTCCCAGCCGCTCGGCCAACGTGCGGAGCTTCACGAAGTGCGTCTGGGCGGCGGCGCGGTCGCCGTACAGGTATTCCAGGATCACGGCCAGGTTGAGGAAGGTCTCGTAGCCGTCGAGCAGATCCTTCTCCTCGGCCTGGCCGAAGTCCCCGGCCGACACTCCTTCGTCCGACGCGATCACCGCGAGCGCCTCCTCGAGGGCCCGCTCGTAGCTGGCGATGTAGCGAGGATCGGGGAGCAGGTCGACGCGACTGGTCACCGGGTCGAAGTCCACCCGGCCGGTTCGCATGAGATCCGCAAGCATGTGCAGCCGGCTGCGGATGATGAGCAGTTCGTTGGTGTCTTCCCGTCGCTTGAGCGTGCGGCCGATCGCGATGCCCTGCTCCGTCCAGTAGATGCCGTGGGCCTCCGGATGCCGCCAGTCGAGCGGGCCATACCGCTCCATCACGGCGAGCATGGCCGCCGGATCCATCCGGTACCGGTCCTCGAGGATGCGGTGCTGGAGATGGGGCACGAGGTGGTCGAGGATCGTCGTTGCCAGCTCGCGGTTGCCGCGAATCACGGCCAGCAGCTTGCGATCGACGTCGGCCGGCAGCGCATCGCCACCGAGGAGCTTGGCGTCGGTGGAACGGGCATACATGAGCGCGCGTCCCAGCATCCGCATGAAGGCCTCGTCGGGCTTCTGGCCATGTTCGGTGAGCGTCGCGATGGCCTCTTTGACCGCCGGCACCCGGGACTCGAGTTCGGCGAGCGTCACCGGAGCCTCGGCGACGCGGCGAAACCGGTCGATGGCCTCGGCCGTCGTGAGGCCCGACGTCATGTCGCCCAGAAACTCCTGCATCTCGCGGGCGAGCCGGGCCTTGTAATACCAGTGCTCCTTGTCCGACTTGCCGGCAATCTTGTTGTGATACAGCCAGCCGAGTTCCATCTGCAGCTGCGGAGCCTTGGGGTTGAGCGGGATGCCCTGATCTCGCAACAGCGCGATCCCCCGGCTCACCCAGCCCCAGCGCTCCTCGGGCACCTGCGTCGCCGCCGCGATGTTGTAGGCGAGATTCCAGGCCTGGAAGCCCCACACCTTCTGGAACCGCGGCTGCAGGGCGGTGATCCACTGGCTCAATGTCTGGGCCTCGAAAAACTCCCCTTCGGTCTGCAGGTGATCTGCCCGTGCCCAGAGCACATCGACGGCAAGCCCGCGAAACGTGCCGAGCGCCGCCGTCGCGATCGCCACGTGGGGCGGCATGCCTTCGGCGCCGGCCCGCGAGACGACCAGTTCCAGGTCGCGCCGCTCCCGCTGGATACCGGCCGCAAGCCAGCCCGCCGCCACCGTGCCCGCAACGAGCACGCCGGCGGCGATCGCGATCACAACCCGGTCGGAATTCATGAACGCATGGCCTGGGGAAGAAATCAGGAGCCCGACACGTTGACGAGATCGCGGCGCTCGAGCAGAAGCCAGCCGACCGCCAGGAGCAGGAACGGATAGAGAACCGCCAGTTCGCCGCAGGAGGCGAGCATCTGCGACAGCGAGAGCAGCCGGCCCGTGGCGACCTCCGTGACGCCATCATGCGATCCGAAGGAGGGCACGAGCGCGAGAAAGCCGTCGGCCACGATCGACGTGAGCGTCTTGAAGGCATCCCAGAGCTCGAGCTTGTCGAGCCGCTCGAACAGGAGCGAGGCCCGGAGCCGCACCATCGCCACGAACGTGCTGTCGGGCCGATCCAGGCCGGTGTAGATGTCGATCGCATCGGCAAGAAACCCTCGTGCGACCGCCACCACATAGACCATGAGGCTTGCGAGCACGGCGATGGGAAACCCGAGCCAGCTGGCCGCCGCCAGCCCGGCCGCGGCCAGCATCGCCAGCTTGGCGAGCATCACCACGAGCCCACGGACAAAATTGCCACCGAACGAGCCGGCCCGATAGAGCACCTCGAGCCCTTTGCCCGGTGAGAACGAGATGGCGGTCGGCCGCGTCTCGCCCGGGGGCACGATGTTGCGATTCGCGATCGCCACCCGGAGCCGTCCCGATTCGTCGATCACCGAGGCCGGAATGTCGATCGTGTGAAATCGGCCGCTGGTGAGCGTGTATTCCTCATGCACGCCGTTCTTGACCGGATACGCCCGGTCGTTCAGCCAGAGGGCGAACCGCACCGGTGCCCGGTCGATGCCGACATTGTCGGCGAACGGCTTGAGTCGCAACTGGACGACGCTGGCCTGCTGGCGTGCGGCCGCGGGCAGCGTGAACAGGTAGCTGGCCATCACGTCGGCCGAGACCGTGTGCCATTCGAGCACCCGCTGGGCCTTGATCCGCCGGCGAGCGCCGGCCGGATCGAGGGCGAAGCTGGCAGGATCATCCTTCTGCATCTGCTCGATCGACGCATCGACGGCGGCGTCGAACTCCGCCCCGCGAGGATGCTCCGGCCGGGCCGTCTGCCGGGCGGTGAACACCTGCTCGTCCACCGCCCGCCGGTCGCTTGCATC
Organism: bacterium; assembly: GCA_029978085.1. GTDB lineage: Bacteria > Planctomycetota > Planctomycetia > Pirellulales > UBA1268 > QWPN01. Next base: position 39,322 of record JAPOJV010000013.1, on the reverse strand, counting down.
GGCGGCCGGCAGGCGGCCGATCGCCACCGCTCCGAGGAAGACGCCGACGCCGACGATCCCCACGAGCACGACGTCGAGCAGCACGATGCCCAGCCACTTGCCGAAGAGGTACTGCCACCGCTGGATCGGCTTGACGAGCGTCATGTGGATCCGCTGGCTGTCGATGTCGCCGCAGACACTCCCCACGGCGAGCACGATCGTGACCATCGCCAAGAGGAAACTCGCCCCCGAGAGCGCCCAATTGAGGAAGAACTGCAGTCGATACTCCAGTCGCTCCGAGGGATCCAGCACGAGCGGCAGGACAGGCAACGCCAGCACGAGTGCCAGCACGAGCAGCACCGGCGTGCGACTGCCGACCGCCTCCTCGACGACCGCCCGGGCGACGCCGATGACGCCATGACTGCCGGAGAGCACGAGCCGAAGCGCCGCGATCCCGACGCCGAGCGCCAGGCCGAGCACCACGGCTCCGGCAATGGCCGCCGCCGGGGCAGTCCGGCCGGCCCACCACAGGCCGCCGGCGACTCCGGCCACGGTGACCACCGCGAACGGCCACGCCCACCGGCGCCAGGGCGCCGCCGCGAGCGTCTCGGGATCGAGCGACGTGAGGGAGGATGTCGAGGGGAGCATCACGATGCCATGCAGCTGATTGAACGGGGCTACCGGCGGGTGAGGCTGTCGAGCAACCCGGCATCGACACCGGCCGTATCAGATTCCTGCCCAGCGGCCGTAGCGCCGGCGGCGAGGAAGTCGGCGACCGGACCACCGGCCGCTGCGCCGCTCGTCCGCACACCCTCGGCACGGGCCTGCGCCACGATGTCGAGAAACAGGCTCTCCAATGACCGCCGCGGATGCTCGACCCGCTTCACGGCCAGATCATGCTTCGCCAGCACGCCTCGGATCTCGTCGACGACGGCCGGGGGCAGGTCGGACGTCTCGAGGATCGTGGCATGCTCCTGCGTGAGGAGCTCGGCACACGTGCCCTCGGCCCGCACCTTACCGCCATACATGATCGCCACCCGGTCGCAGAGATCCTCCACGTCGCCCAAGAGATGCGAGCAGAGCAGCACCGTCTTGCCACGACGGGCGAGCGTCGCGATCAGATCCTTGATCTGTCGGGCGCCCACGGGATCCATCCCGCTGGTCGGCTCGTCGAGGATCAACAGTTGCGGGTCATTGATCAGGCTCTGGGCCAGGCCGATACGGCGCTGCATCCCCTTGGAGTATTCCCCCACCGGCCGATCCTGCACGGCTTCGAGCCCCACCATCTCCAGGAGCATGTCGATCCGCTCCCGGCGGGCGCGGCGGTCGAGCCGAAAGAGCCGGCCGTAGTAGTCGAGCGTCTCACGGCCCGTGAGGAACCGGTAGAGATACGACTCCTCGGGCAGGTAGCCGATCATCCGCTTGACGGCGACGTCCTTCGGGCGTTTGCCGAGCACGGCGATCCGGCCGGCCGTCGGCTGGAGCAGGCCCAGGAGCATCTTGATCGTCGTGCTTTTTCCGGAGCCGTTGGGGCCAAGGAGGCCGTAGACCTGGCCGCGGCGCACCTCCAGATCGACGTTCTCCACGGCCCGCACCCGCGGCCGCATCCAAAAGTCACGAAACGTCTTCGTGACGCCTACACAGGCGATGTCGATCACGTCACCGCCGCCGCCTCGCGCCACCATCGCTCCTCCCTGCTTCCGCTACCGCCCCGAGCGGGCCTTCTGGTCCTGCTGCCGCGCCCGCAGCTGTTCCTTCTGCCGCTCCTTCTGCAGGGCCGGATCGCGGTTGAGCTGCAGTTCGAGCTGGCCGGGCACCGTGTAAAAAGTTTCCACGTCATCACCGGTGAGAATGATCTCGCGGGCATCCTCCCAAAGCTTCGAGAGCACGAGCCGAGGGTTCTGCTGATACTGCGGAAGCAGCTGCTCGAACGTCTGGGCCTCCGTCGCCACCTGCTCGACGATCCGCGTGCGGTAGGTCTCGGCGGCATTGATGACCTGCGCCACCTCGCCACCGATTCGGGTGCCATCGACCTCGAGCGCCGTGAGCGCCTGTTCGATCCGCTGTTCGGTGGCCGCCGCGGCGGCAGCGTCGCTCCGCTCCATGGCCTGCTCGAACGCCGTGATCAGGGCCATGAGCCCAACGCTCGCCTCACCCGCCGTCTCGCCCAGAATCCGCGCCCGCTCCTGCTGCGCCGCCACGATCCGCCCGGCTCGGTCGCTCTCGGCGCTGGTCACGGCGTCGAAGCTGCGGGCCACCCGCATCGGCGCCGATACCTTGTCGAGCGCCAGCTGATCGACGACGAGGCCGCTGCGCATGTCGTCGAGCCGCCGCTGCATCGCTCCCACCGCCACCTGGCGATCGACCACGCCCCGCAGCAACTCGTCGGCGGAAAGCTGGGCTGCCGTCTGCACGATGCCCTGCTGGGCCACCAGCCGCACGAGGTCGGCCGCGAGCGTCGGGCTGCCCACGTTCGTCAGATAGGCCTCCGGGTCGGCGATCCGCCACGTGATCGTCCACTGGGCGTGCACGATGTTGGAGTCACCGGTGATCAGCGACCCATCGCGGAGTGGATTCAGCGGCAGCGCCTTCCGCGACTGCATCTGGCTACGGGACAGGCCGCTCTCCTGGGCTGATGTCTCGAACCAGAACTCGCGGTCGAGCACGAGCGTCGTCGGCCGCGTATCGACCTTCACGATCTCCTCGATCGGAAACGGCGCCGCCAGATAGGTGCCCCGTTCCAAGACGCGGGCTCCGGGCGTGCCGACATAGTCACCGAATCGCAGCCGCAGGGCGACTTCGTTGGAGCCGACGCTGAAGGTACCGCTGAAGGCATAGGCCACGAGCAGGGCCGCCATCGCGAGTTTCAGGATCGTGAAGCTCACCTTCAGCGCCTCGGCGAGCGACTGCTGCGCGGCATCGCCGGCAGCCGGCGGGCGGCTGCGGTCGGGCGGAAGCGGGGAGGCGTCTGTCAGCGGATCGTGCATGGGATGTCAGGGCTCAACGGCCTGGCGCCGGCGCGGGACGGGCTTGGCCCGGGCTTTGCTGCCCGGGTGCCTTGTTGAACCAGTCGAGGATGCCGAGGCTGTCGGCGGAAAGGACGAACGTCGTGTTGTGGTCGAGCATCTTCTTCAGCGCATCGACCTTCCGCAGAAAAATCGCGAAGTCCTCGTTCTTGGCGAAGCTCTGGTACTGCACGGAGGCCTCGCGATCCCCCTGCGCCTTGATCGCCTGGGCCCGCCGCTCGGCGAAGGCCAGAATCCGGTCACGGGCGCTGGCTGCCTCGCTCTTGATCGCCGAGGCCTGCGCCTGCCCCTCCTGGAGCGCATTCTCGGCGAGTCGTTCGCGGGAGGCGATCATCGTCTCGAACACCTTCTCTGTGGTCGACTCCGGGAGGATGATCTTGTGGATCCCTACGCTCTCCACCTGGATCCCATAGCCGGATTGCTCGAGCGCCGCATCGAGCATCCGCGTGGCCTCCGTCTCGATCTCCGCGAGCTTGAGCTTCGAGCGATCCACGTTGACCAGCTCGTCGAAGCGGCGGGTGCTGATCAGGCCGCGAACTTCGCGAAGCCGTGAGGAGAGCTGGCGGCCCGCCTCGGAGGGATCCTTGAGCGTGACGTAGAACTTGAGCGGATCGACGATCCGCCAGGTCAGGTACGTCCGCACGATCACGCTCTTGCCATCGGCCGTCTGCAGTTCCTCGATCTTGTCCTCGAGCAGCTGCAGCCGCCGCGGGTAGAGCGTCACCTTGTTGACCGGCCACGGCCACCGCCACTTGAGGCCGGGGGCATCCTGGATACTCGATTCGTCGGCCTTGTCGAACGTGGTCCGCACCGCTACCTGGTCATAGCGGACCTGGTAGAGAAACATGTTGGAGAGCAGGACGCCGACGATCACGAGGCCGGCGAGCACGATGAACGAGTTTTTCATGGGTGTGCGAGGGGGTTCCCGGGAACCGCCACTGGCTATTCGGTGAGGAGGGTGTCGATGGCCGAGGCTGGGTCGCTGAAATCCATGCGGAAGACGGGCGTGTCGCCGGCGTCGCCGGCGATCACGAACTTACGGCGGTCGGCGAGTCCGGCGGCGAGCACCTCGAGGAACCGCCGGCTGCGGTAGTAGTCGGGCGAGGCCTCGAAGGCGAGCAGTTCGCCCGCAAACCGTTCACCGTCGGCCCGCTCGCCCACCGCACGGCTCCAGCGGTAGGCACGGGCCGCATGCAAGAGCTCCGCCGCCTCGCCCCGGGCCTCAGTGAGCAGCGTGTCGATCTCCACCTCGGCCGCGGCGATCTTGGCCGGGTCACCGCCCCGCAGGCCGTCGAGCCCGCGAATGACACTGTCGAGTCGGCGGGCGAGCTCGACCGATCCGGCCACGCTGGCGAGCTGCTCGACCGCCTCGCGGCGGGCAGCCTGGATTCGCGTCTCTCGATCCTGCACGGCTCCAATCTGCGCATGAAAGGCCCGTGAAACGCTGCCGATGGGTGGGTGAAGCGACGTGATCGCCGCGCCCGTGACGTGCACGCCCAGCCCCATGCGGTCGGCCTCGGCCTGGATCGCCTGCGCGAGCAGCGGCCCGCCTGTGGTGCGGCCCCGGCCGAGGAGCGTGTCGAGGTCGTGCGTCGCGAAGAATCGCGACGCCTCCCGCTGGGCGATGAGCGACAGCGCCCGCCGTGGATCGGCCGAGCCGATCAAAAACCGCTTCAAGTCGGCCACGGTGTATTGCACGATCACGTCTGCCGAGACGAGGGCCACACCTTCGCCCGTCTCGGCCGGCGCCGCCAGAAAGTCCTCCTGGCCCAGCATCGAGTCCCGGTCGCTGTCGTTCGTCCAGAGGATCGCCTGCGCGTCGCGGGACTTCCCGGTGAGGTCGCTCGACACCACGATCTCCTGCACCTGACCGACCGGATGCATCTCGACCGCCTCGACCGGCCACGGCCACTTGAGGTGCATGCCTGGCACCAGCGGCTCGCCCCGCATTTCACCCCACCGCAGCACGACCCCCCGCTCGTCGGGCGCGACGATCGTGACGCAGCTCAGCCCCAGGAGCATGGCAGCCCCGAAGAGGGTGAGCGGTGTCACGGCACTTCCCAGGAGCTGATACAGCCAGCTGCCCGATACCTCCACGCCGAACTGGTAGCTGATGAGGTCGGCCACCACGCTTCCGAGCGATCCCGGCGCCGTGAGCAGACCGAGCATCCGGCTGTCGAAGGCCGGGCGGGGCATCGCCCCGGGCACCCGCGGTCGGTACGACTCCAAGAGCGACGTGAGCAGGATCTCGATCCCCACCAGAATCATCACGGCCGGGATGACGAGGGCCATCCAGCCGAAGAAGCGAGTGTCGTTGGTGAGCGCCACCGCCACGGCTCCTACGAAGAGCAAGGCCGCCACGACGAAGCAGCTCATGAGGTAGCTGGCGCCGCCGCGAAGCAGCTGCCAGTCGCGCTGCCTGGCATAGCCGCTGAGCCAGCGGCCGCTGATGAAGGCGACGAAGGCAATCGCCGCCATCACGAAGAGCAGGCCGACGGGATTGGCCTGCAGGGACGCACCGGCAGCGGTATCGGGGGCCGAGACGTGCGTGTAGACGAGCCCGCAGCCGGCAGCCAGCAGGTAGACCGCGACGAGCAGGCTCACGATCTGCAGGCCGTAGCGATAGAGCCGCTCGAGTCGGGTACGGGCCGCATCCAGGTCGTCGGTGAGGTCGGCGAAGATCGCGGCCGTGGCATGCGGCTCAGCCGCCAGTTTCTCGGCGGCCAGCCGCTGGGCCCGCTCCCGCTCATGCTGATGATAGAGGAGTGCGAGAATGATCCAGATCGGCAAGCCGCCGAGCATGTGCCAGGTGGCGGCGTAGATCGCCTGGCTGTCGGCCCAGAGTGCGGCCAGTCCCGTGGCCACGAGCAGCACGAGCTGAATGCCGAGCCCCACGCACGCAGCCGTCGTCGCCCGCCGATAGACGAGCGGATCGCTGGATGACGAGGTGGGAAGTGAAGCCGAGGGCATCGACGCGACCGTGCGAGAGGGAACCAATTGCCCCGGGCGCGAACCCGGAGGGAGCCCGAAGGCCCGTTGACCCGATTTTAGCCGCAGACGCGGCCGCCGCTCCCGCTCACGGGATTTTCATAATCCGTGCGGTACCATCGGCGAAATGCCGTTCTTTTCCATCGCCCGCAACGCCTTTCTCGAGTCGATTCGCCAGCCGGTGCACGCCGTGCTGATCTGCGCGGCGCTCCTGGCCCTCGTGCTCAACGTCAACGTCGCCGCCTACACGCTCGAGGACGACAACAAGCTGCTTGTGGACCTCGGATTGAGCACGCTCTTTCTCACCGGCCTGCTCTTGGCCGCCTTCACGGCCACGAGCAGCCTCTCGCGAGAGATCGAGAACAAGACGGTCGTCACGGTCGTGAGCAAGCCGGTGAGCCGCTGGACGGTGGTGGCGGGCAAGTTCCTGGGCGTCGCAGGCGCCATCGCCATCGCCTACTGGCTGCTCGCGGTGGTGTTCCTGATCACCGTGCGGCACCGCGTGCAGACGACGGTGCGGGTGGAAGACACCTACGACGGGCCGGTGCTCACCTTCGGCATTCTCGCGCTCGGGCTGACGTTCGTGATCGCGGGTCTGGCGAACTACCTCTACCGCCGGCCGTTCCCCTCGACATTCGCCGTCGTCGCGGCCGCCGCGGCCCTCGCCGCCTGGGGCATCATCTCCTGCGTGAGTCGGTCATGGACGCTGCAGAGCCCGGCCACCGACTTCGATCCACAGCTCGGCCTCGGTCTCGTGATGGTGTTCGAGGCGATCATGGTGCTCACGGCGATCGCACTGGCCGCCTCGACCCGCCTGGGCCGGATGCCCACGCTGCTCGTCTGCATCGGTGTGTTTCTGCTCGGCCTCGTGGGCGAGTATTTCCTGTCGGCCTCCGGCACCGGCGGCAGCCTGGTCGCACCCTTCTCAGCCGTGGTACCCAACTTCCAGTTCTTCTGGCCCGCCGACGCCCTCACGCAGGGGCATCCGATCCCACTGACACACGTCGGCTTCGTGACGCTCTACGCGGCCAGCCTCACGGCCGCCGCCCTGGCGCTCGCCGTGATCCTGTTCCAGTCCCGCGACGTCGGCTGACGCCGGCTATTCGCGAATCGCCTCTGCCTGCTCGATGTCCTCGCCGCAGCGCACGAGGCGGGCCGAGTTGAACACGACGGCCAGGCCGCTCACGACGTGCAGGAGCGCCGCGAACACGGGCGACACGAGCCCGGCGCCGGCCAACGCCATGAACACGACGATGAAGAGTCCGCCGATCGCCATATTCTGGCGGATCACGGCGATCGTCCGCCGCGAGAGATCGACGAGAAACGGAATCCGATCGAGGTTGCTGTTCAAGAGCGCGATGCTGGCGGAGTGGATCGCCACGTCACTCCCGGCCGCGCCCATCGCGATCGACACGTCGCCCGCCGCGAGAGCCGGCGCGTCGTTGACGCCGTCGCCAATCACTGCGACGCGGTGGCCGGCCTGTTTGAGCGCATCGACCATCTCGAGCTTCTCGTGGGGCAGCACTTCCGCCTTGAACTCGTCGAAGTGCATCTGTCCGGCGACGCGGCGGGCCACGCTCGTTCGGTCGCCCGTGAGCAGCACGAGCCGGCCGATGCCCATGCTGCGGAGCCGATCGACGGCGCCGGCCGCCTCGGGGCGGGCATTGTCCTCGAGGCCGATCCAGCCGATCGGGCGGCCATCGCGGACGACGTGCAGCACCGACAGTCCCTCGGCCTCGGGCGAACGATCGATCGCCTCGAGTGCCGCGACGTCGATTCCATGCGGCGGAGCGACGGCCTCCGCCAGCCACGAGGCCCGGCCCACCATCACCACGCTCCCGTCGGAGGTGCGGGCCACGACGCCGCGGCCGGCCACTTCCTCGAACTCCACCGGCTGCTCGAGCGACACCCGGGCCCGGCGGGCCATCTCGGTGACCGCCCGGGCCACGGGATGCCGGCTGTTCTGCTCGGCCGACGCCGCTGCCGCGAGCAACTCCGCCGACTCTACGCCGTCGGCCGGCGCCAGCCGCGTGACGGCCAGCACGCCGGTCGTGAGCGTGCCCGTCTTGTCGAACACGATCGCGGAGAGGCCCCGGGCCGCCTCGAGCGTCGCCACGCTCTTGATCAGCACGCCGAGCCGAGCCGCCGCCGACAGCCCCGCCACCATCGCCGTGGGCGTGGCCAGGATCAGGGCGCTGGGACAGGCGATCACGAGCATCGCGATCGCCCGATTGAACGCGGTGTCGGGCTGGTTCTTGAGTGCGAAGAAGAGCACTACTCCCACGATCATGAGGATCGTCGGCGTATACCAGGCCGCATACTGGTCGATGAGCCGCATGATCGGCGTGCGGGTCCGCTCGGCCTCCAGGATCAGATCCTTCACCCGGCCGAGGAGCGTGTCGGCACCGGCCTTCGTGACCTCGATGTCGAGCACGCCGGTGAGGTTGATCGTGCCGCCGTAGACGTCGTCGTTTGCCGCCTTCTCCGCGGGCACCGATTCGCCCGTCACGCTCGCCTGGTTGACCGTGCTGGCTCCGTGCGCGACACGGCCGTCTGCCGGGATCGTGTCGCCCGGCCGCACCCGCACGACGTCTCCCGGCCGCAGGCTCGTGGCCTCGACCAGTTCTTCATCGCCCGCGTGGCGGTCGGCGCCGACTGTCGGCCGCACCAGGCGGCTTGCCTTCGTGGGGGCCAGCCGGATGAGCGACTCGATGCTCGCCTCGGCCCCGGCGGCCGTCCGCTTTTCGATCAGCGACGACACGATCATGAAGAACGCAACCGCCGCGCTTTCGAGATACTTGCCGGTGGAGAGCGCACCGATCACGGCGAGCGCCACCAGTGCGTTCATCCCCGCTTTCCCCTGAAACAAATCGCGGGCCGCCTCCGCCACGAGGGGCGTCCCGAGCAGGAGCACCGCGGCCACGGCCGGCACGGCCGCAAAGAACGGCTGCTGCCAAAGCCGGCCGGCGATGAGCGAGCAGATCAACAGCGTGCCACCGACGAGCGTGGCTGCGATCTGCGCCTTGAACGCCCAACTCAGCCGCGGGGCGGCGGCCGCGACGGCAGCTACAGGCCGAGGGTCGGCACCGGGCACGACGTCAGTCTCGATCAGCGCAGCAGTGGACACGTTGCATGCAATCCTTGCTCTTGGGAATCAGAACACGTCTCGGACGGCTTCGTGCTTCCACCGTCCTCCGTGAAAGCCCGCAGCGCAAGCTAAGGGAATGCGGGGAAGCCTCCCACACACAACTCGTATTCCCTCGGCTCGCGCCTCGGGCTTCCAAGGATGCGTCATGGCATGTCGTCATGATGCTGTTTCGCAATGCCGGAGTCCAGCAGCAGGAGGCGCAGCTGCCGGCGTTGAGCCGGCAAAAAAGCTGCGGCCGCCCGAAGGCGGCCGCAGCACGAATCACGTTACGCTGCCGAAGGCTGGCGAATCATTCGACCGCACCGCCGCCGACGCCGCCCGCCGCGTTGCCGATCTGCTCGAGCCAAATCAGCTCGCGGGTCTCGTCGTAGCCCGACTTATTGATGGCGAACGTCGTGCCGGTCGGATTGCCATCGGCTTTGTAGGGGCCGATCCAGCTGTCCGGATTGTCGTCATAGCCACCCTCATCAACGACCTTGGCCACATGGCCGTCGGCGAAGAGGACCTGGGCATAGCCGCTGGTGAGCAGCGTGTTGCTGCCGACCTGAGTCTTTCGAGCACCGTGAATCGGCACGATGTCGTTGATCTCGTGAATCTTCTCGCCCGACTTGCCGCCGAGGTCCGCATCCTCGAACGGGCAGTTCATGCCGTCGGTGAACGACTCCACGAGGATCGCACCGGTGGTCACGATCTTCTGGCCCGTGCCGAAGAATTCCTCGAACTTCTGGAACACGGCATCCGTGACAAGAGCATCATTACCGTCGCCATTGCGGGACGCGCCCATAAGGGCAATGCGGTCACGGCTGACGCCGCCGCCAGTCAGCTTCTTCTCGGTGAGCGGCCCGTCGCCGTCCAACGGACACTTCGACGGGTCGGTCGCAACCGGGTTCATCTTCAGGTCGCTGTTATACGTAGGCGGGTTGCTGCCAGGATCGGCATTGACGTCGCCGCGGCTGAAGTGCCAGGTCGTAGCGTAGTTGCTGTTATAGCCGTCCTCCCAGATCTTGAATTTCTTGGCAGCATTCGCACTTGCCATATCGGTCGGGCCGTTCGCGCCGCCAAAGTGGACGTTTTCTGTCTCGCCCTTCCAGCGAATTTTATTGGCCTTCGTCGTATTGAGGGCGCCGATGTAGTCGGCGACCTTCTCATTCACCTGCGAAGGATTTGCCGGGTCGAGAGCCTTGCCCGGATTCGACACCTTGACCCGAATCAGGTCGGCCACCCAGCCGACCTTGCGGCAGTCGCCATCGCGAAGATGGTCGAACGCGCCCGTCGAGAGCCTCGAGTTCTTGTCTTCGGTCGAATGAATCATGAAGCCACGGCCGAACGAACTGAGATTCGAACCGCTGCCCGCGGCCTGAGCCGAATTACGGGCCGACGACAGGGCCGGCAGCAGGATGGCCACCAGCAAGCCGATGATCGCAATCACGACGAGCAGCTCCACCAGCGTGAAGCCCCGTCGCGTTGACTGGGAGAGACGCATGACGAGTTTCCTTATGAAGGAATGAGTAATCGAACCCGAAGCCGTGCCGTAGGACACCTGCGGCACCGAATGTTCTTGCCCAACAACAACGTTTTAGAAGCCGTCTGTCAGGCGTTGATGAGCCAAATGTGAGGATCGCGTGAGGAAGGGCGTGGTTCACGCGAGCTTTTTCGACTCCCCGAGCATCTTCGCCAGGGCGTCCGCAGCCGCGTCAGCGGCCGGATTGGCCTGCAGCTTGCCGACCGAGTGCTTCCGGGCGGTCAGCCGCAGCCACCGCTTCATGCCGACCCGTTCGACGACCGCCGTCTGTTCCGCGGCCGACTTGGGGGTCACTGACTTCTTGATACCGGTCTTTTCCATGGCGCACCTCGCAGGGTTGGAGTTCACACCTGACTTCGGCGGCAAGCATGGCCGGGCCGCGTTAGACCCGTATCAGGACCCTGTGAGAATTGCGTGAAATCCGGCCGCGAGTCTGCGGGCCGGAGCGACCGTGCGGGCCGTCCCTCACGCCGGCAGTTCGATCACGGCCTTGAGCACGCCCGCCGCCGGGTCGAGAAACCCCGGAAACGCCGCGATCGTGTCGGCGAACGGCACGTGGTGGGTGATCCACGGCCCTGTGTCGATCGTGCCTGCCTCGATGAGGCCGATGATTCGCCCGAAATCGCGGGAGAGGGCGTTGCGGCTGGCGAGGAGCGTGAGTTCGCGGCGGTGCATCACCGGCGCATGCGGAAACACGAGGTCGGCCTGTGTGATCCCCACATAGACGAGCCGGCCGCCGAACGAGCAGAACGCCAGTGCCCTGGCCATGCTGGCGGCACTCCCGGTGGCATCGACCACCACATCGGCCATCCGGCCCCCCGTCAGTCGGGCCACGGCCTCCTCGTCGGCGGGGGTGCCGGTCGCCACGAGCGTGTCGGCCACGCCCATCCGCTCGCGGACGAACGCCAGCCGCGACTCGGCCATATCCATCACGATCACGCGCTGAGCAGCGAGCTTTGCGAACTCCACGACCGAGAGGCCGATCGGACCGGCACCGATCACGAGCACCGTGTCGCTCGGCCCGGGCGAGCCGCGGTCGACCGCATGGCAGCCGATCGCGAGCGTCTCCACCAGCGCGTTCTGCGCATGCGAGAGCCGCGGCGACGGGTGCAGCTTGCGGGCCGGCACCGTGAACAGCGGCCGCAGGCCGCCGTCGCAGTGCACACCGAGCGTCTGATGATGCTCGCAGCAGTTGGTGAGTCCGCGGCGGCACGACGAGCATTGCTGGCAGTTGATGTAGGGCTCGACGCAGCAGCGGTCACCGGCCTTCACATTCGTCACGTCCGGCCCGACGGCCACCACTTCGACGCCGAGCTCGTGCCCCGGAATCCGCGGGTAGCTGAAGAACGGCATCTTGCCGAGATAGCCACCGTAGTCGGTGCCGCAGATGCCCACGGCGTGCACCCGCACGACGGCCTCGCCGGGCCTGGGCTCCGGCGGCTCGGGGATGTCGATGAACCGAAACGCCTTGGGCTGTTCAAGCAGTAGCGCCTGCATGGGTCACTCCTCCGTGAGTCCGTAGAACTGCGTGGCGGTATCGCCGAAGATTCGTGCCTGCTCGCCGCTGGACACCTGGCTGAAGAAGTCGCGCACGATCGCCACCACGTCGGCGTACTCCGCCGCGACGAGGCAGACCGGCCAGTCGCTGCCGAACATCAGCCGCTCGGGGCCGAAGGCCGCGAGCACGACGTCGAGATAGGGGACGAAGTCGGCCGGTTTCCAGCGGCGCCACGCCGCCTCCGTCACCATGCCCGATACCTTGCAACACACGTTATCGTGTGCGGCGAGGGCTTCGATATCCCGCCGCCAGTCCGCAAAGCCATCCCACGCGGCCCCCTGCGCAATCCGCGGCTTCGCCAGGTGATCGAGCACGAACGGCTGCTCCGGCAGCATGCCCACAAGCTCGACCGCCGCGGACAGCTGCTCGGGATAGAGCAGAAGATCGTAGGTGAGATCGAACCGTCGGAGCTGCATGAGCCCGCGGACGAACGCCTCGCCGAGCAGGAACCGCGGGTCGGGCTCGTCTTGCACGACGTGCCGCACGCCCAGGAACCGCGGATGCGCCGCGAGAGGCTCGAGTTGGGCGACGACATCTGGGCTGCGGAGGTCCACCCAGCCAACCACGCCGCGAACGAACGGATCAGCATCGGCACGCTCGAGCAGCCAACGGCTCTCCGCGAGCGACTGCCTCGCCTGCACGGCTACGCTGCCGCCGATGCCCTGCGGCTTCGCCACCGCCGCCAGATCAGCCGGCAGAAAATCCCGCGCAATCCGCTCCATGCCGGCGCCAATCCACGGATACTCCGCCGATGAGTACCGCCACAAGTGCTGATGTGAGTCAATGTGCATCGATCTACCCATCCAGGGAGGCGAGGGGGTCGGCGACTGCTCGAGGAGCATTTGGACCGAGTCTTCGAGGTCCCGCGACGAGACAGTTGCCGCCCCCGAGCCGGCACGTGCGAGAAGGCCTTGCGTCTGCTCTCCTCAGTTGTTCTCCACCAAACCCTCCACATGCCCAACGTTCCTGACCGGAGCAAAGATCGCCTGCACGTCGCGAACGAGATCCATGTCGAGCGGCTCGGCGGCCCAGGCCGCCCAGGCCCGCACGTTGGCGGGATTCGCACTGCCGGCCACGGTGGTGGCGATGTCGGGATTGGCGATCGCAAACTGCAGCGCCAGCTTCGCGATCGAGCTGCCGCGGGTCCGGCAGAGGTCCGCCGCCTGCCGCGCCGCCTGCTTCACGCTTTCCGGCTCCTTGAGCCAGGCCGGCAGCGGGGCGTCGGTGAGGAGCCGCGCACTGAACGGCCCGGCATTCATCACGCCGATGCCCTTGGCCTTCAGGTAGGGAATCGTCTCGTCGGCGAACCGCGTGTTCTGCAGCGTGTACTGGTTGTAGTTGAGCACGCAGTCGACCTGGGCCTGATCGCAGATGAATCGGAAGATCTTCTGCGGATAGCCGCTGAAGCCGATGAACCGCAGCTTGCCCGCCTGCCGGGCCCGCTCGAGCGCCGGCAGCGTCTCGTCCACGATCTGCTGCATGGGCACGAACTCGATGTCGTGGCAGAGCACGATGTCGAGATGGTCGGTTCGCAGCCGATGCAGCGACACGTCGATGCTCTCGGCCACTCGCCTGGCGGAGAAGTCGAAGTGGCCCAGGTCATAGCGGCCGAGCTTCGTGCACAAGAGGTATTGATCCCGTGGTATGGCTGTCAGCGCGACGCCGAGCAACACCTCGCTCATGCCGCGGCCGTAAAACGGGCTCGTGTCGATGAGATTCAGGCCGCAGTCGACGGCCGCATGCACGCTGGCGACGGCCTCGTCGAGCGTGATCGAGCGAAACTCGGCGCCGAGGGAGCTCGCGCCGAAGGCGAGGATCGGGACCTGGAGGCCGGTGGAGCCAAGTGGGCGTGTCTGCATGGTTCAAAACGTCCGGCAGCCGAGGGAGAGGAGGAGGTTGGCCCAGGGTTGAGTGTCGGCGGTCTGGATCGTGAGCACGTGGTCGTCGGAGGCGACGGCGGCGTAGAAGTCCCACTTCACGATCGGCTGAAGCTCGCAGGGCGAGGCCGCGGCCGCGAGGATTCGGCGATATTCGGCCCACACGGCCGGGTCGCCCGGCGTGGCGGCGGCGTAGGAGTCGGTGCGGTCGACGCCCATGGTGTGCACCTCGTCGATCCGCACGGCGCCGAGGATCGCCTCGAACACCTGTGCGACGGTGGGCACGCCGGGCATCAACTGGAGCGACACGAGTTCAGCCCGAGGGCCCCGCTTGTTGGCCGCGGGGTAGTTGCCGTCGGCGATCAGCACCTTCGAGTGATGCCCCGAGCGGGCGAGAATCCGGAGAATGTCAGGATGGAGCAGGGGGCCGTTGAGCATGGCGCGAAACACCTTCAGGGAGCGAGGCGGGCGATGTGGTGGCGAAAGCTGGCGAGCGACTGCCGGGCGGCGTCCTGCGGCGTGGGCAGCGGAAACACCTCGGCCGAGAGAAAGCCGCGGTAGCCGATCGACTCGAGCGCCGCGACGACAGGCGCGACGTCGGTATGGCCGAGGCCGACGGCGCGGCGGTCAGAGTCGGCCCAGTGGACGTGACCCACGAGATCGCCGCAGGCGACCAGGGCCGCGGCCAGATCGGCCTCTTCGATGTTCATGTGGAAGAGATCACAGAGCAGCTTCACGTGCCGGATGCCCCGCGACCGCAGCCATTCCGCCGCGTCGGCCTGCCGGTTGAACAGGTTCGTCTCGTAGCGATTGAGTGGCTCGTAGAGCAGCACCTGCCCGTGAGCGGCGGCCCGGCCGCCCAGTTCGCGGAGCGCCTCCGCGAGGTGCTCGAGCGCCGCGGCCCGCGACACGGCGGCGTCGCTCCGCCCCTGCATCGAGCCGATAATCGCAGTGGCGCCGAACGCCCCGGCCACATCCACGATCTCACCGATAAAGTCCCAGGCCCGGCGGCGAATCGCGGCGTCGGCATGGCAGAGCGAGAGACCGTGCTTCACCCAGCCGGCACCGGTACCGACGGCGGCCAGCGCGAGGCCGTGCGTCGCGAGCAGCCCGCGGAGTTGCTCGGTCGGCAGGCCTGCCGCCGACTCGGGAAACACCTCCACGGCATCGAAACCAAGTTCGGCGGCAGCTCGGCAGCCCGCCTCGAGCCCGTCGTGAAACACGAACGGCCCTTGGCGGGCTTCGGGCACGAGACAGATCGTGACAGCTGACTTCATAAACACTCGTTCCATGCCGAAGCGGTGCTCTCCATAAAAGCCCCCAGGCGCAAGCCGGGGGATCGCGAGTGGTGGGACGACGCCCTCACTCGATCCCCTCGCTCCCGCTCAGGGCTTGGATGGAGACCCTTCATGCCGTCTCCAGAAACAGCGGCCGCATGTGTCGCTCGAAGAGGTTGTCGGTGACCTGTTGCGCCACGATCTCGCGGTTGGCCACGAGCAGGTCGGTGTAGCGGCGGCCGTGCTTCGCCGCCACCTTGAACGACACGTGGAGCAGCTGTCGCATGTCGGCGTTGAACTCCGGGCAGCTCGGC
The DNA here is from genome assembly GCA_029978085.1 of bacterium. Lineage (GTDB taxonomy): Bacteria > Planctomycetota > Planctomycetia > Pirellulales > UBA1268 > QWPN01. Next base: position 23,633 of record JAPOJV010000013.1, on the reverse strand, counting down.
ACGTGGCGGATCGCCGCGGCGAGTCGTGGGCCGCTCCAGGCGTCCCCCTCTGCCGCCGGCGGGAGCCGGCGGCGGTCGATGTCGATCACCGAGGCGTAGGGGGCGCAGAACTCGTCCACGTGGTCGAGGGCATAGGCGTAGATCTCCTTCGTGAGGGCGAGGCCGTCGCCCCCCGCCTCGGCCAGGCCGATCAGTTCCTCCAGCCAGGTCGTGCCGGCCGTCTTCAGGTGGATGCCGGCGCCCGTGCTGGCGAGCGTCCGGCGGATCACGGGGTAGAGCGAAAATTTATCGCTGCCCGAGTGCACCGAGAGCTTGAGCGTCGACGGCAGGCCGTACTGCCGCGCCGCGAACCCGCATACGGCGACGTCGTCACGAAACTCCCGCTCGAACTGGGCGAGGTCGCCCACGTAGTCCACGCCCTTGTTGAACCGGCCGGTGAACTTGGGGGCGATCGTCTGCAGCGGCACCCGCTCGTCGGCGAGCAGGGCGAGGATCACGAGGAGTTCCGGCGGCGTCTGCGGTGCGTCGGTCTCGTCCATGCTCACCTCGATGACGACGTCGTCGCCGCGGGCTGCTTGGATGTGTCGCCAGATGGCCCCCGCCTCGCGGCAGGCGGGCTGATACTTCCGCACGATCGCCCCCAGGGCGTCGGCCGTGAGCTGGATCGGAGCGGCGATCCCCGGAATGGCCAGCGGCTTCGAGAGCTCCGGATGTCGGGCGATGAACGCCGCCACGGCCGCGACATCGGCGGCCGCACCGATCGAGTCGGCCACGTCGATCGTGAAGAAGTCGCTCGCCGCCAGAAAGCGATCGACCGTCTCGAGACGGATGTGGTCGGCGTCGACGAACCAGGGGTGCGGCCAGTTCCGCGCGGCCACCGCGCGGGCCGCCGCGTCGCGGACGCTCGCCGGCTCGCTGCCGATGAACGAGTGCTCGCGGTTCGACTTGTTCCAGACCGGCGCCACCACGACGCCGGCCGCCGCCAGCTTCTCGAACGCCGCCAATTGGGCCTCGGCCTCGTGGGCGAACCGGTCACCGACACCGAAGGAGAGGCGGGGTAGGGCTTTCATCAGGGGCGCTCCGGGCGACACGGTGGCTCTTTATTGCAGACGACGAACAGAGTGAGTTCGCCGGCTCGTGGGCGGTACAAGTCTCGTCGCGGGACCTCGAAGACTCGGTCCAATGCTCCTCGAGCTTGCACCGACCCCCTCGCCTCCACGCATCGGTGGGGCAGGTTTTCGGGCTTTGCACGAATGTACTGCTATCCGAGTGAACGCGGAATGATGATTCTTGACCCCGGGATGGCTATTCTTGACCTCATGCTCGCGCCGTCACGTCGCTGTCGCCCGCTGCCCGCATTCGTGTCCCGGCAGGTGGTGGCGGCCGATCGCTACTTTCTCGACCTGCGGCCGGCTGCCGACGGGCCGCTCACCGTCATCTGCGGCGGCATGGAGCGGGTGCGGTCCGATTACACAATCTCGAGAGACGCCTTTCCTTATTTCTGCGTCGAGTTCGTGGCGGCGGGAGGGGGCACCGTGTCGCTCCGCGGTCGCGAGTTCCCGATCGGGCCTGGCAGCGTGTTTGCCTACGGCCCGGGCCTGCCGCACGTGATCCGCACCGATCGCCGCCGCCGGCTGCGGAAGTATTACATCGACTTCGTCGGCCGCGACGCCGCAACGCGGCTCCGGGCGGCGCGGCTCGCGCCGGGCGTCCACCTCACGGTCGGCCGGCCGCGGGAGATCGAGGAGGTTTTCGATCTGCTTCAGCAGTGCGGCCGCGCCCAGTCCCAGCACAGCCAGCTGCTCTGCACGCAATTGCTGGGTGTGCTCCTGACGAAGATCGCGGAGCGGGCCTTGCCGACGGATGGCGGCGACGCGCGGGCCTTCGCCACCTACGAACGGTTCCGGGAGTTTCTCACGGCCCACCGGCAGCGGCTCACGTCCGTGGATCAGGCCGCGCGGGAGTTCGGCATCTCGTCCGCCTACGCCTGCCGTCTCTTCCGGCGATTCGACGCGGTGAGCCCCTATCGCTACCTGCTCCAGCAGCGGATGAGCCTGGCAGCCGACCTGCTCACGCACGACCGGCTCCTGGTCAAACAAGTCGCGGCCCATCTCGGCTTCGCCGACCAGTACCAATTCTCCCGCGCCTTCAAGCGCGTCTCGGGCATTTCCCCCGGCCAGCTGCTGGGTCGGTGAGCAACTCGAGCCGGCTTACATGCCGCATGCGCTCGGCACCGCCGACCGGGTAGGCGAGGGGGTCGGTGCAAGCTCTAGGAGCCTTGGACCGAGTCTTCGAGGTCCCGCGACGCGACTTGCACCGCCCCCGAGCCGGCGGCGACTGCCAAAGCGGGTATGCAAGCCGGCTATGCACGTGCGGGCCGGATCACACGTCGAGATTCTTGACGTCGAGCGCATGCCGCTCGATGAACTCCCGGCGCGGCTCCACCTTCTCCCCCATGAGCACGCGAAACAGGTCGTCGGCCGCAGCGGCGTCCGACATCGTCACCCGCAACAGCGTGCGGTTGGCCGGGTCGAGCGTCGTGTCCCGCAGCTCCTCGGCATTCATTTCACCGAGGCCCTTGAAGCGGGTGATCGAGAGGCCCTTTTCGCCGGCCCGCCGGACCGCCGTGAGCAGACCGCGGAGATCCTCGAGTCCGATCTCGTTCTCGCCGCGGCGCAGCGTGTACCGCGGCGCCTCGCTGCCAGTGCGGTCCTGCGGCATCAGCGACTCGATCCCGAAGCCCATCCCCTCGAGCTCCTTGAGACCGGCATTGATGCTGCGGACCTCGTGGAGATCGACGACCACGAGCTGGTCGTGGCCCGTATCGTGGGCCGTGCCGGGAGTGGCGTCGCCGGCAGCGACCGATTCCTCGATCCGTCCGACGGCCAGCGTGCCGCCGGCCGCCTGCTCCTTGCTCTTCACGAAGGCCTCGAGCTCGTCACGGCTGGTAAACCACCGCTCCTCGACGCCGTAATAGACGTGGTACATCGGCAGCTTGCCGGTCGTCTCGTCGCGTCGGCCCGCGTGGTCGCGAAGACTGATGCCCCGCTTCTCGAGCGCCACGAGTGCGTCTTCGAGACCGGACAGCGTGCGACAGAGCTTTTGCATCTCCTCGCCGGCGATCTCCCGACTGTCGCCTGGCAGGAACACCCCTTCGCCGAGGCCTTGGTCGAGGAGCTGATTCTTCATCTCCTCCTCGGTCTGCACGTAGTAGGTGGTCTTCTTGCTCCGCACGCGGAAGAGCGGCGGCTGGGCCACGTAGACATGCCCCTCGGCCACGAGCCGGTACATCTGCCGGTAGAAGAACGTGAGCAGGAGCGTGCGAATGTGCGAGCCGTCGACGTCGGCGTCGGTCATGATCACGACCTTGTCGTACCGCCGTTTGCCCAGGTCGGCCTCCTCGCCGATCCCGGCGCCGATCGCCGAGATCACGCTCCGCACTTCCTCGTTGGCCAGCACCTTGTCATCACGACTCTTGTAGGCGTTGATGATCTTGCCGCGCAACGGCAGGATCGCCTGGTATTCGCGGTGCCGACCCCCTTCGGCGGAGCCACCGGCCGAATCACCCTCCACGAGGTAGAGTTCGCACCGCTCGACGTCGCGGCTCGTGCAGTCACGGAGCTTGCCCGGCAGGCCGCCACCGGAGAGGGCGCCCTTTCGTTCGCGGAGCAGCTGCTTGGCCTTCTTCGCCGCCTCGCGGGCCTCCGCGGCGAGCACGCCCTTCTGCACGATCGCCTTGGCGCTCTTGGGATTCTCCTCGAGATACTTGGCGAGGTAGTCGCCCACGGCCGAGTTGATGATTCCCTCGACCTCACCGTTGCCGAGCTTTGTCTTCGTCTGGCCTTCGAACTGCGGATGGGGCACGCGGACGCTGATCACCGCCGTGAGCCCCTCGCGGACGTCCTCACCAGTCGGCACGAGATCCTTGTAGATGCCCGTCTTCTTCCCGTAGGCATTCAGGGCGCGGGTGAGCGCCGACCGGAAGCCCGACACGTGCGTGCCCCCCTCCGTCGTCGAAATGTTGTTGACGTAGCTATGCAGGCTCTCGGTGTATTCGCCCGTGTATTGCAGCGCGATGTCCCAACTCACGCCGTCGCCTGCACCCTTGATCGTGATCACGTCGGCGTGGATCGCGTCGCTCGCCTTGTTCAGGTGCTCGACGAACTCCTCCACGCCCCGCTCGTAAAAATACTCCTCGCTCGATCCGGTCGCGGCATCGGCGAACGTGATCCGCACGCCGGAGTTGAGGAACGCGAGCTCGCGGAGCCGGCGGGAGAGGATGTCCCAGGAGAACTTCGTCTGCGGGAAGATCTGCGGGTCGGGCTTGAACGTCGTCTTCGTGCCGGTGCGGCCGGTGGTGCCCATCTTTCGCACCGGGCCGGTCGGTTCACCCCGCTGGTACTCCTGCTGCCAGACATGCCCTTCACGGGAGACCTCCACCTCGCACCATTCGGAGAGGAAGTTCACGACCGTCACACCCACGCCGTGGAGACCGCCCGACGTCTGGTAGGCCCCCTTCTCGAACTTCCCGCCGAACTTCAGAACCGTCATCACGCCCTCGAGCGTGGAGACGTCTCGCTCCATCTCCTCGGAGAGCTGCGGATGGCGGTCGGTGGGGATGCCACGGCCGTCGTCCTCGACGGTCACGCTGCCATCGACGTTCACGGTCACGCTCACATGCTTGGCATGCCCCGCCATGCATTCGTCGATCGAGTTGTCCACGACTTCGTAGACGAGGTGGTGGAGACCCCGCGACGTGTTGTCGCCGATGTACATGCCGAACCGTTCGCGGACGTGCTCGCGATCGGAGAGGTGCTTGAGGTCGGCTGATGTGTAGTCGGGCTGCTGGGACTTGTCTGATTCTGCCATCGCTGAACTCCGCGTCTGTGTCTCGGTGTCTGGGTATCAGGTGGTGCCGCCGACATCGGCCATGAGCCGGCAGCGGATGTCGGTGATGCCCTCAGTGGGCAGGAGGGATTGCAGCCGCGCCACCACGGCCCGTTTCTGGAAGGCGAGTTCCTGCACGTGGGCCGAGTGGCTGACGAACACTTCGAGCACGCCTCGACGCACGAGGCCCGGCCGTGAGGCCGTCCGCAGGCTCTCGGGAGCCGCATCCCGCCACGCCGCCTCGAGCCCAGCTGATGCCTGCTCGCGGTCATAGCCCGCCCGAGCCATGAGCCGCGACATGACGCTGCCGATCGACAGTGGACCTGCGGCAGCATTTCGTCGGGGCGAGAAAGCCATGGATCGAGTCGAGCCTCTGCTGGTGATCCGGGGAGATGCGATCGGGGTGAAGTCCATGCCGCGAGCCAGGGTCGTCAGTCGGCCGCCAGCGGCATGATGACGTAGGCATAGCCGTCATCGGTGCGGCAGACGCAGGCACTCTGGGGGTCGGTCAGTTCCACGGTCAGGGCGGCGCCGCCGTCGAGCACACGGAGAAAATCACTGACGAACCGGGGATCGAGCTTGATACGGACGGTGGCCCCCGCATGGTCGATCGGAAGTTCGACGCGGCTTTCACCGCTCTCGGCCGACCGGCCCGAGAGCACGAGTTGGCCGGGCTCGAACGAGAAATCGACCCCCTTCGACTGCTCGCTGGTGACGATCGCGGCCTGCCGCACAGCAGCCAAAAACGGTCCAGCCACGAGCGGCACACGAATCGCGTCCGGCCGCTCGGGAAACACATCGCGCCACCGGGGGAACCGGCCATCCACCAGCCGGGCCGAGATCGTCGTGGCTCCGCTCTTGACCATGATCTCGCTGGCGCGGGCCGCGATCCGCACCGGCACGTCGGCAGCACCGAGACACCGCTCGATGAGTTGCATGGCCCGGGCAGGCACGATCGGCTGGGCGTCGGCGACCGCGCCCTGGGCTCCGGTAGCCGGCCCCTCCATCTTCGCCAGCCGCCGGCCATCGGTGCCGACGGCGATCACGCCCTGCGGCGAGAGTTCGACGAGCACACCACCGAGCGCGTAACGGCTCGATTCGTTGTCGGTGGCGAACACCGTGCGGCGGACGAGCTCGCGAACGAGCGGCGTCGCGACCTCGAAGCATGCCTCGTCGGGAAACGCGGCGACGGAGGGGAATTCAAGTGGATCCTCGGCGGGGAGGCGAAACTCGCTCCGCGGTGCCTTCACGACCGCGGCCGTGCCGTCGGTGTGAATGTCGAACACCGTGCCGGGGCTGCTCTCGCGCACGACCGCCATGAGCCGACCGCTCGGCAAGAGCACGCTGCCCGGCGCCGAGGTCTCGACGCCCTCGACCTCGATGCGGATACCCACCTCCAGGTCGGTCGCCGAGAGGACGGCGCCATCGCGGCTGGCCTCGAACTTCACGTTCGTCAGCACGGGCTTGGGTGAGCGAGCCGGAACGACCGCGGAGGCGCTCTGCAGGGCGGCCAACAACGGTTCGCGGGTGCAGCGGATATTCATGGGCCGATGGTGTTCCTCGCGGAGAGCGACGACGGGGGGCGTCACGGGGAGAACCTGAGAGTTTACCCGTTCTGGGGAGCCTCTTGAATGGCCTCCGGATGGCGTTTTTAGCGGTCCGGGTGCGTCCCTGAGAGCGTGGACTTCTGGCTTTTCCTTCCTTTGTGAAAGAAAAGGAGTATCAGAAAAGAAGGAATGAGTAAGAGGAATAACGCCGGGCACCACGATGGAGCCTTCGGAGCGAGATCACGGTGGCCACCGCAGCGAAAAGGGCATGATTTCAGCAGGTGATCGCCACAACGGCTCATGCCTGACTGGTGGAAAACCTGTCAGCAACCATGTTGAAAACCTGTCGGTCTGCGGTCCATCCGCTGCCGATAGGCAGAGGAGGATGCGTTTTTCTCAGGCCGAAAGAGGGCCGGCTCGTCGCCCGCCCATGCTGGCTCCGATGTCGGCCGAGGTGTCGGCTCGCCCTGCGCGGGGAATCGGCAGCTGAATCGACATGCAACCGACGGGCTGTCCGTCGACTGGTAGCCCGGTCACGGTAGCCCGGTCACGCCGTGACCGGACAGAAGCGAGTCACGGCGTGACTCGCCCACACGGGAATGCACGTCACGACGCGACTTGGCCACTGGTGCCAGGCCGCCGCTGCAGGATACCGCTGAGCCGGGCGATCGCCGCATCGATATCGTCCACGGTCGTCGTCCAGCCCAGGCTGAATCGCACCGCCGCAGCCGTGAGGAGCGGCGGCAGCCCCAGTGCCTCGAGTGCGGGCGCAGGCAGGCTCGATCCGCTGGCACAGGCCGTGCCGGTGGCACAGCAGACGCCTTCAAGATCGGCGGCCATCACGAATGCCTGCCGGTCGCTGCCCGGGAACGCGATCGTCGTGATGTGGGCAGCCCGCGGGGTATCGGCCGCGATCACGACGGCGGCGCGTCCGACCGCCGCAGCCGCAGTCCGGAGGCCCGTTTCCAGACGCTCGCGGAGGTCGCGGAGTCGGCGTGCCTCCCCGTCGCGGGCGGCGACAGCCAGTTCGACGGCCGTGGCGCAGCCGACGGCGAGCGGCACGGCCTCCGTGCCCCCACGCAGCCCCGCCTCTTGCGGCCCGGGCGTGACGGCGGCGAGTTCCGCATCGCCGCGCACGAGGAGACAGCCGATGCCCCGCGGTCCACCGAACTTGTGCGGCGCGAATGCGAGCGTCGTCGCATCCAGCGCCGCGAATGAGACGGGCTCCACGGCGACTGCCTGCGTTGCATCCACGTGGATGCGGCAATCACCCGCAGCGGCGCGGACGGCGGCCACGTCTTCGACGCTGCCGGTCTGGCCGCAGACGAGTGTCGTGCAGAGGAGCCGCCGGATGGCTGTCGCCGGCCAATGGAGCGGGCCGCAGTCGAGGCGGCCCGAGGAGAGGAGGGGGAGGAGGGCGACATCGCCCCCGCGGTCACCAAGCTGCCGTGCGGCCGCGGCGATGCTGCCGTGGTCGCGGGCGGACCAGCGGCAGGCGGTCTGGCCACCTCCGGCAATGCCGAGAAGGGCGAGTCGGTTGGCCTCGGTGGCGCCGCTGGTGAAGACGAGCCGGTCGTGATCGCGGCCGGTCGTCCGTCCGCCGAGCGCCGCGATGATCCGCTCGCGGGATTCGTCGAGCAGCCGTCGGGCCTGCCTGCCGAGCGCATGGGGACTCGACGGATTGGCGAAGCCGGCCGTTTCGGCGGCGGCGATCGCCTCCCGCACCTCGTTCCGCAGGGGCGTGGTGGCGGCGTGGTCGAGGTAGATCGCGGCGGCCGTGGAGCCGGTCATGTCAGCCTGCGAGAAACCGCTCGATCCGGTCGAGCCCCTGTGTGAGCTTCTCCGTCGAGGCGGCGAACGACATCCGCACATGCCCCTCGGCGCCGAAGGCGCTGCCCGCGACCAGCGCGACCTGATGCTGTTCGAGGAGGGCCTCGCACCACTGGAGGCTGGTGGCGATGCCCCGGGCACTCGACCGCATGAGCGGCGCACGGATGTCGAAGAACGCGTAGAAGGCGCCGCCGATCTCCGGCAGCCGCACGCCCGGCATCGCCCGCAGCCGGGCGGCCACGAGGTCGCGCCGCCGCTCGAACTCACGACGCATCTCGGCCACGCATTCCTGCGGACCGGTGAGGGCCGCCAGGGCCGCATGCTGGCTGACGCTGCACGGGTTGCTGGTCTCCTGGCTCTGGAGGTTGGCGATCGCCTTGGAGAGCGGCTCGGGGGCGATCGTCCAGCCGATGCGCCAGCCCGTCATGGAATAGGTCTTGCTCACGCCGGCCACGACGACCGTGCGGTCGGCGAGCCCGGGCCGGAGCGTGGGGAACGAGATCGACGGGCGGCCGTCGAACACCAGCTGGTCGTAGATCTCGTCGGCCACCACGGCGATATCGGCCTCGATGGCGATGTCGGCCAGGGCGGTCAGTTCGGCCGCCGAGTAGACCACCCCCGTGGGATTGCTCGGCGAGCAGAGCAGCAGCATCCGGGTGCGCGGCGAGAGGGCGGCCCGCAGCGCCTCGGGGCGGAGTTTGAAGTCGTCCTCGATCTTCGTCTCGACCAGCACGGGCTTCGCGCCGGCGAGCTTGATGAGTTCCGCATAGCTCACCCAGTAGGGCGTGGGCACGATCACCTCGTCCCCGGCGTCGAGGAGCGCCGTGAAGGCGTTGTGCAGCGAGTGCTTGGCTCCGTTGGACACGACGACCTGGGCCGCGGTGGCCGGCAGGCCGGTGCGCCGGGTGAAGTCGGCGGCAACCGCCTTGCGGAGGTCGGGGATGCCGGCGGCCGGCGTGTACTTCGTCTTGCCGGCGGCGATGGCCGCCTCGGCGGCACGGCAGATGTGCGCCGGCGTGGGGAAGTCGGGCTCGCCGACCGAGAGATCGACCACGTCGGCGCCAGCGGCGGCGAGCGCCTGCGCCCGCGCCGCCATGGCCAACGTGGCCGAGGGCTCGAGGGCGTTCATGCGGCCTGCGAGCCGCAAACAGGATGAGTTCTGCATCGTGTTTCTATCGAACGAAGAACGGGAAGGCGGTCGCCCACTCGCGTCGCATCACGCGCGCCGCGATCACCGATGATACCAAGCCGATCTCGGGTCGCTGACCGGGTCGCGCGCTCGATCGCGGTGAGTGAGGTGGTGGGGTTGTGAGGCCACGCGCCGGTTCGGAGCGAGAAAAAATGGAAAAAATTCGGGAATTTCTCTTGACAGTTTTCCTGAGAATCCTTCACAACGTGCACATCGACGTGCGGGGATCACGAGCAATCGCGGTCTTCCACATGCCGATGACGTCGTTCGTTCCCGTCGTGTGAGCGCCCCGGGGAGCGGACGTGAGCCTAGTTCGGGTGCTCGTTTGGAAGGAGCCAGATCGATGGCCAAGAAGAAGAAGAAGGCTGCCAAGAAGGTCGCCAAGAAGAAGAAGGGCCACGGCTGAGGCATCCGTTGAGTTGCCCGGCAACGGGTGACTCGACACAGCCTCGGCAGGGGAGTCTCGTGGCTTCGGCCACGGTCGCTTCTGCCCCCGAGGTTTCCTTCAGGAGCCTCGCGGTCCTTGGTCTCCGGTTCCTTCGTCCTCCCGGGCTCGCCCGCGGACGGAAGTGAATCCGGGGAGTCAGCGTTCAGACGAGAAAGGCCGGCCCGGGCCCTTGGGCGCCCGGGCCGGCCTGATTTTTTGGCGGGTACTATTCTGGGAATGGAATCCTCGCCCGTCGCTGCATCTGCTGGTCGATTTCTGCTCGTCGCCTGTCGGGGCGGGGCGGAGGCGGAACTCGTTCGTCGGCAGGAGGCAGTCCTGCCGCAGATTCGCAAGGCGGCCTGGCGCCGCGGGGTCGTCACGTTTCGGCTCGACCCGCCGGGCCAGCCGCCGTTCGATCCACCCGCCGACTTTTTTCCCGATCTCGTGTTCGGCCGCGCCTGCATCCACTCGCTCGGCCAAGTGACGGGGCACGACGACGCAGCCCGGGTGGCAGCCGCGATCGCCGTGGCGGGTACTGGCCCATGGCAGGCCGTGCATGTCTGGCCGCGGGACCCTGCCTGCGCCGCACCGCTCGAGGAGATCCGGGACCGGCTCGTCGCTGCCGTCGGCCTGGCGTCGGCGTCGGGGCTCGCTGCACCCGGCGATCAGGTGCTCGACTGCGTCATCGACTCGCCCGAGCGGTGGTGGGTGGGCTGGCATCGCGCGGCGACGCCCCCGAGCCGCTGGCCCGGCGGCATCTATCCAGGCACGCTCGCCCCGACAGCGGTGAGTCGCGCCTGGCTCAAGCTCGACGAGGCGGTGGCGACGTTCGAACTGCGTTTGGAACGCGGCCAGCGGGCCGTCGAACTCGGCGCCGCGCCCGGGGGCGCCAGCCAGCGACTTCTCGAAGCCGGGCTCGATGTGGTGGGCATCGACCCCGCCCTCGTCGATCCGGTCGTTGCCGCCCATCCGCGATTCACGCAATGGCGAAAGCGGGCCCGCGACGTGAAGCTGCGCGAGTTTCGCGGTTTCGATTGGCTTGTCTGCGACATGAACATCGACCCAGTGAGCACGATGGAGTCGCTGGGGCGGATCGCCACCGCTCCCGGCGTGCGGCTCATGGGGATCATCGCCACGCTCAAGCTGCCCGAGTGGTCGCGGGCTGCGGCGTTACCGGAATGGCTCGATGCGTTTCGGGCGTGGGGGTTTCGGCCGCAGGCCCGGCAGCTCTCGACCGGTGGCCGCGAAGTCTGCGTCGTGGCCCGCCCATCCAAGCCCTGAGCGGAAGCGAGGGGACTTGCGCCTTGGGGGGCTTTTATGAGCGCCATTCGCCGCCCGGCGGCGTGAGGCTGCCGGAGGCGAACATCCGCTGGCCGCTGGGCGTGTCGATCAGGATGCTGCCGTCGGCGGCGATGCCGCGGCAAATGCCGGAGTGCTGCTCCGTGCCGACGTGGAGCGTCACCTGTCGTCCGGCAAGGCAGCAGAAGGGCCGATAGCGGCGTGCCAGCGTGCCGGGGTCGGCATCCATCTCGTGGAGCAGCTCGCAGAGCCGCGGCAGCCATGCAGCCAAAAGCCGCGTGCGGGAGAGCGGGCGGCCCACGAGGTCGGGCAGCGTGACGACCCGGTCGCGAAGCCCGGCGGGCGCCGCCTGCGCCGTGCCGGCCGTGTTGACGCCGATGCCGAAGATGGTGCGGCCGCCGGCGTCGGCTTCGACGATGATGCCGGCGAGCTTGCGGCCTGCCACGTCGAGGTCGTTCGGCCATTTGATCCGCACGTCGACCCCGGGCTCGAGATCGCGGATCGTCTCGGCGAGCGCGACTCCGCAGGCCAGCGACCAGACAGGCTGCGGGCCCGCGGCGGGCCGCCCCGCCATCTCGCCGTCGGCCACGATGCTCGCGGCCAGGCTGCCGTCGGCCTGCCACCAGCCGGCCCCGCGGCGGCCGCGGCCACTCGTCTGCCGGTCGGCGATCACGAGCGCCGGGAGACGGGCCGCCGGCGCGGCGGCCAGCCGCCGCGCCTCCACCATCGTCGACTCGGCCTCGGGCAGGTGCACGACCGTCGCGTAGCCCGCCGCGGTGAGTGCGGCGGCATCGAGAGGCTCGGTGTGCGAGGCAAGCTGCGGCGAAGGGGCTGGCATGCTGTGATCCGTGCGACGCTGCGATCTTGACCCTGCCGGCCGCCGCGCGGTACCCCCCGCCGCCCGATTTTTGGCGCAGGTGGCTGCGCCGGCGGAGCATCCTTCCTTCTACGGTCGCCGGCCGGCCTCACCGGATCGGTCGGAGCGTGCCCGATATGCGGCCCCCGCTCGTGTCGATGCTGGCGTTCAGCGCGGCCTTGGCCGCGGCCTGGCCGGCGGTCGGTCAGACGGTGTCGCTCCCACCGCCTGCCGCCTCGTCGCTGGACCGAATCGCCCAGGCGCCGCCCCCTGGCGTGTCACTGCCCCCGCCTCCGGGAGCATGGGATCCATACGCCGCCCAGGCGCCCCAGCTCTTTCCCGCGAACGCGGCGCCGCCATCGACCTGGGCGCCGTCGGCGATCACGGGCCAGCCGGGCTATCCGGGCTACTCGACCGCCGCGCCCTCGCTCGTGCCGACCCAGGGGACGGGCCAGTTGGCATCGCCGTATCCGCCGCCGCAGGGGCCGTCGCAGTTTCAGCAGGCCTACTCCCAGACGATGCACGTCTATCAAGGAGCCCGCGGGAGCTGGGCCTATCTCTTTGGTGACGGCGACGGCACGAGTGTCGGCGTGAACGAGCTCGACACCACCGCCACGTTCGCGCTGCCGTTCTTCCACAACTCGCCGGCGAACCTCAACCACGCACCGCTCCTGCTCACGCCCGGCTTCGGCCTGCAGCTCTGGGACGGCCCTCAGACCACCGACACGATGCTCGCCGACCTGCCCCCCAACACGTACGACGTGTTCATCGACGCTGCGTGGAACCCGCAGTTCACGCCGCTGTTCGGCGCCGAGCTCGGCATCCGCACCGGCATCTACACGAACTGGAACGTGTTCGTCACCGACAGCTGGCGCATCATGGGCCGCGCCATCGGCACGCTGCGGCTCACGCCCACGATGCAGGGCAAGGCGGGCATCGTCTACATCGACCGCAACGACATCAAGCTCCTGCCTGCCGTGGGCCTCACCTGGACCCCTGACGCCGATTCGCGGTACGACATCTTCTTTCCCGCGCCGAAGTTGGCGAAGAAGTTCGCCACCCGGCCCAAACGGTCGTGGTGGGGCTATCTGTACGGCGAGTATGGCGGCGGCGCCTGGACGTTCCGCCGCGACACCGGGGCGATCTCTCCATTCGACTACAACGACATCCGCATCGCGCTGGGTGTCGAGGCCGTGCCCAACACGCCCACGGGGCTCACGGGCAGCTTTGAAGTGGGCTACGTGTTCGCACGCCAGCTGTTCTTCGTCGTCGGCAAGCCGCAGCGGCAGGATCTCGACGACACGCTCATGCTGCGGCTGGGCCTGGGATACTGAACGGCCCCGTGGGGGAATTCCTGGGCATGGAACCCGGTTTCCGCCACGCTCTGAAGCTCGTCGTCCTCCTGTGTGCCGGCCTGGTGGCAGTGTCGGCCATTGCGGCCGACGAGGCCGTTCAGTCCCTGCCTCCCGTCGATCGCGACTTCTTCAGTCGGATTCGCCTGGCGGCGCTCGGCGATCCGCAGGACCTCACCGAGCCGCTTCTGCCCGACGACGTGGCGCCCCCAGGGCAGCCGCGGCAGGAGTTCGAGCCGCCGGCTGGCCGGAAGCTGCCGCCGGGGGCGAAGCCCGGCCCGCTCCAGCAGGCGATTTTCACGGTCACCGAATTGCCGCGGCTGGGCAGTGCCGGCCTGGGACTCCTGACGCTCGACACGAGCCTCACGATCGGACTGCCGGCGCCGACGGTGAACTCGCCGCTCTTGCTCACGCCTGGCTTCGGCACGAGCTTCATCGACGAGGTGTCGGGGCCGACCGACCCCGGACTGCCCGCGCAGCTCTACGACGCCTGGCTGCAGGCCCGGTGGCTGACGAAGGTCGGCGACCGGTTCGGCGTCGATCTTGCCGTCGCGCCGGGCTGGTACAGCGACTTGGTCAACGACACCGCGCAGGCGCTGCGGATCACCGGCCATGGATTCGGCGCCTATGAGGCCAGTGAGAATCTGCGCGTCGTCGCGGGCGTCATCTATCTCGACCGGTACGACGTCAACCTGCTGCCCGCCGGCGGCCTCCTCTGGACGCCTGCCGACGACCGCCGGTTCGAGCTGATCTTCCCGCGGCCGCGGCTGGCCTGGCGGGTCGCAGCCGACGACCGCGCGGCCCAGTGGCTGTATCTCGCCGGTGAATTCGGCGGCAATCAATGGGCCGTTCGTCGCGAGAACGGCATCGACGATGTCGTCGTCTATCACGACTACCGGCTGCTCGCGGGCTGGGAGCGAAAGCCGGCGGACCTCGGCGTGAGCTGGCGGTTCGAGGCCGGCTGGGTGACCGGACGACTCGTCGAATACTACGTGACCGACACGGCCGACTATCGCCCGAGTGATACGTTCCTCGTGCGGGCGGGAGTGTGGTACTGACGTCGGTCGCCGGCGGAGGCCCGTCACTCCGCGTGGCCCTGTCACGCCGTGGCTTGTTCCGGTCACGGCGTGACCGGGCTACCGTGACCGGACTCACCTCACCCGCAGTTGTCGCAGCGTCCCTTGAGGAGCACTTCTGTCACCGTGCCGATGCCCGACGCGGCCCGCACGGGCCTCGACTTCGGCGTGGAGACCGCGGCAGAGCCCGGTTTGGGCGTGATCGCCACGTGCACGTCGTCGAGGCACGACACCTCGCCGCAGGTGGTGCAGAGGAAGTGGGGATGGTCCTGGCCGTGATCCCCCCCACGCCGCAGCTCGAACCGCCAGACATGATCGCCCAGCTCCACTCGCGAGACGATTCGTGACTCGGTGAGCTCGGTGAGGTTGCGATAGATCGTGGCCCGGTCGAAGCCCCGGTCGGTGAGCGCGTCCGAAACCTCCGCGTGCGTCTTCGGGCCGGTTGCCTCCATCAGGTGCACGAGTACCGCCAGTCGCGCGGCGGTGCACCGCAGGCCCGCCTCGCGGAGGCGGGCCTTGGCGGCGTCGAGGGACGGCAGCGGTTTGGTACTCACGATCCTGAGTCTAGCACCGCGTCCTGGGGTCACGGCACGGGCACGGCCGCCAGGAGCTCCACGATCGCCGCCATGAACGCCGGCAGGTCGGCCGGCTTGCGGCTCGACACGAAATGTCGGTCCACGACGACCTGTGTGTCTTCCCAGATCGCGCCGGCATTCATGAGGTCGTCCTTGATGCCGGGGCTGCCCGTGACCCGCACGCCCCGATAGACGCCCGCCGAGATCGGGATCCAGCCGCCGTGGCAGATCGCGGCGACCAGCTTGCCATGGGCCGCGAACTCCCGGACGAGATCGAGCACCTTCTCGTCGCGGCGCAGCTTGTCGGGCATCCAGCCGCCGGGCAGCAGGATGCCATGGAAGTCGGCGACTTCCATGTCGGCGATCGCCGCGTCGCTCGTGCAGGGATAGCCGTGCTTGCCCGAATACGTGCGGCCCTGCATCGAGCCGGCAACGGTGACGTGGCCGCCCGCCTCTTCGAGCCTGAGTTTCGGATACCAGAGCTCGAGATCCTCGTAGTCGTCGCCCACGAGGGCGAGGATCCGGATGCCATCGAGTGGCCGCGGGGGAAAGGACGGGGGCATGGCGTGCATCTCCTCAAAAAGAGCAGGGGGGAAACCAAAGCCGGCGTCCGCTTTGCCGAACCTGGCCGCCGCGAGGCGGTCAGGATGACCACTCGCATTGTCGCAGGCTGTCGGCCGCCGGGCGAGTGGCCGCCTGGCCCCCCCCGGTGGGGCTGGTGTCGCCATCGGCCTCGCCCGCTCTCGCCGGCACTCGCTCCAGCGTTTCTTCGGCCGTTTGTGACGTCGGTTCTGGCGACCCTTGACGCCCGATCCGGCCGAGCTACATTCACGCCCCGGCCCATAGGAAGGGGTCCGGCAGCGGCCGGCCACAATATCTTGCGATAGCTCGCAGACGGAACTGCTTCTCGACTTCGCGTTTGATTCCCGGTCGCGGTCGGCTGAACGATTCATCGCCAGCCCCTCGCCGACCCGATGAGAGTTGAGTCGGAGCTATACGCAAGTATACTTTGATGGTCGTCCCATGCCCCCCGGGGACCGCTCACACAAGCCCCACCAGCAAGGAGCAGAAAAAGATGGCGAATTTCGAAACGTCCGCGACGCTCGCCGGCACGACCGCCGCAGCGACCGAATCCACCCGGGCGGCGACCCCCTCCGCCCCGCGGAACGCCCTCGAAGTTCACCCGACATTTTGTCCGACCGACGTCGACAGCCCGTTCGACACCACGGAATGGGAGCTGCGCACCGCCGCTATCAAGGGGGAAGATGGCAAGGTGCTCTTCGAGCAGCCGGCCTGTGAGATTCCCGCTGCCTGGAGCCAGCTGGCGACCAACGTGGTCGTGAGCAAGTACTTCTACGGCGAAATCCATACGCCCGAGCGGGAGCACTCGGTGAAGCAGCTCGTGCACCGCGTCGCCCGCACGATCGCCGACTGGGGCATCAAGGACGGCTACTTCAAGTCGAAGCAGGACGGCGAGAACTTCTACCGCGACCTCGCCTGGCTCTGCGTCCATCAGCACGGCGCCTTCAATTCGCCGGTCTGGTTCAACGTGGGCCTCTACAACCAATACGGGGTGAAGGGCGCGCCGTGCAACTGGCGCTGGGACGAGGCGAAGCGTGACGTCGTCATGCCCGACAACCCCTACGAGTTTCCGCAGGGCAGCGCCTGCTTCATCCAGAGCGTGAAGGACACGATGGAAGACATCATGGACCTCGCCCGTAGCGAGGCCATGCTCTTCAAGTTCGGCTCCGGCACCGGCACCGATCTGTCCACGCTCCGCAGCCAGCGGGAAAAGCTGGCCGGCGGCGGCAAGCCGTCCGGCCCGCTCTCCTTCATGCGGGTGTATGACCAGGTGGCGGCCGTGGTGAAGAGTGGCGGCAAGACCCGGCGGGCCGCCAAGATGCAGTCACTCAAGGTGTTTCACCCGGACATCATGGAGTTCATCGAGTGCAAGAGTAAGGAAGAGAAGAAGGCCCGGATCCTCATCGAGAAGGGGGGCTACGACTCCAACTTCAACGGCGAGGCCTATAGCTCGATCCTGTTCCAGAATGCCAACCTGTCCGTCCGCCTGACCGACGACTTCATGGAGGCGGTGGATCGTGACGACACCTGGACCACGCGGTGGGTGACCGACTCGACGAAGGCTGGCCCGAGCTACAAGGCCCGCGAGGTGATGCACCGCATGGCGGAGTGCGCCTGGCAGTGTGGCGATCCGGGCGTGCAATACGACACGACGATCAACCGCTGGCACACCTGCCCCAACTCCGGGCGGATCAACGCGTCGAATCCGTGCTCCGAGTACATGTTCCTCGACGACACGGCCTGCAACCTCGCCAGCATCAACCTGATGAAGTTCCGCAAGCCCGACGGCGCCTTCGACGTCGAGCGGTTCGCGGCAGCCTGCCGAATCTTCTTCATCGCCCAGGAGATTCTGGTCGACCATGCCAGCTATCCGACGGCCAAGATCGCCCGCAACAGCCACCTGTTCCGGCCGCTGGGCCTCGGCTACTCGAACCTCGGCAGCCTGCTGATGGCCGACGGCCTCGCCTACGACAGCGACGAGGGCCGCGGGCTCTGCGGGGCGCTCACCGCGATCCTCCACGGCACCGCCAACCGCACCAGCGCCGAGATGGCCGGGGCGGTGGGGGCCTTCGAGGGCTTTGCCATCAATCGCGAGCCGATGCTCAACGTGATGCAGATGCACCGCGACGCGGTGGAAAAGATCCATCCCTCGTGCCCGGCCTATCTGCACAATGCGGCGCGGAAGATTTGGGACGACGTGCTCGCCGGCGGGCGGCGGCACGGGTATCGCAACGCCCAGGCGACGGTGCTCGCCCCGACCGGCACGATCAGCTTCCTGATGGACTGCGACACGACCGGCATCGAGCCCGATATCGCCCTCGTGAAGTACAAGCAGCTCGCCGGTGGCGGCATGCTCAAGATCGTCAACCAGACGGTGCCGCTCGCGCTGCGGACGCTCGGCTATGACGAGCCGACGGTGGAGGGCATCCTGTCCTTCATCGACAAGAACGACACGGTTGAAGGCGCGCCGGGACTCAAAGATCAGCACCTGTCGGTCTTCGACTGTGCCTTCAAGCCCCGGCTCGGCAAGCGGAGCATCGCCTGGGAGGCGCATGTGAAGATGATGGCGGCGGCCCAGCCGTTCATCTCCGGTGCGATTTCCAAGACCGTGAATATGCCGCGGGAGACCACGCCCGAGGATATCGCCGGCGCCTACAGCGAGGGCTGGCGGCTGGGCCTCAAGGCCCTTGCCATCTATCGCGACGGCTCGAAGGAAAGCCAGCCGCTCAACACGAGCACGGAGAGCGACAAGGCGGCCGCGAAGGTGACGGCGGCACCGCGGCGGGAACGGCTGCCCGACACCCGGCGCAGCGTGACCCACAAGTTCAACGTGGGCGGCCACGAGGGTTACATCACCGTGGGCCTCTACGACGACGGCCGACCGGGCGAGCTCTTCATCACGATGGCGAAGGAAGGGAGCACGATCGGTGGCCTGATGGACGCCTTCGGCACGGCCGTGTCGATGAGCCTGCAGTACGGCGTGCCGCTCGAGGTGTATGTGAAGAAGTTCTCGCATACCCGCTTCGAGCCCTGGGGCTACACGAAGAACCCGGACATCCCGGTCGCGAAGAGCCTTGTGGACTATCTCTTCCGGTGGATGGGCACCGAGTTCATTCCCGGCTACCGCGAGGCCAACCGGCCCGGCGGCTACGGTGGTGAGAGCAGCGGCGGGGAGGCCGCTGCCGGGGGCGACACGGAAACAGAGCGCAAGCCCGCCGCCACGACGGCGAGCGGGCTGGCCGATGGCCAAGGAAAGGCCAAGGCGAACGGCGAAGTGACGGGCAGCCGCGGCAGGCATCCGGCTGGTGGGAACGGCCAGGCTGCGGCCGCCGCGACGAAGGGCGTGGCGGCGAAGGCTGCGACAGCGACGCTCCTGGAGCGGGCCGGGCTCAAGATGGCGGTCGACCCCACGGCAAGCGTGGCCGATCGGCAGACCCAGTTCGCCAAGTTCCAGATCGACGCCCCGGCCTGCGACAACTGCGGGTCGATCACGGTCCGCAACGGCAACTGTTACCTTTGCCACAACTGTGGCAACAGCATGGGGTGTTCGTGAGCGCATGCGGAGCGGCGCTGGCCGAATGAGGCCGGGCCGCCGGGCCGGCAGAAGTCTCGTCGCTGTGGGCTGCGGCGGCCCAAGGCTCCTCGAGCTTCCGCTGATCCCGGCTTCGCAGGGAAGTGGGCAACGCCGTCCTGCTGAACGAATAAAGAGAAGGTGACGGTTGTAGGAGGGCGCGGCGAATGGGATGGAGGCGGTGCCGGGTGGTGGCCGAAGCTACTGGCATCACATTCGACCTGTCGCCGCGTTCCGTCGGAGGTGCCAACCCCTTTGCGTTGATCCGGATCCCCTGAAAGCCCGAGACCCCGTGTCTCCGGCCCGATCCGCATCATTCTCGCTTTGATCTACCCCGTTCGCAGGCGGTTGACAGGTTCGATTCATGGCAGGGCCGCGGAAGCAACGCTTCCGCGGCCCTGCTCTTTTCATGGCTACCGGCGTTTGCGGCGGCATTTTGCGGCAAGTAGCATCTGAGAGCGTGAACGGTCACCTGCGCTGGTTTTTCGTGGCAGAGTTGCTCGATCCCGTCTCCCGAGGTGCTTTGTGCGTCGCTGGTTTCACTGCCTGCTGATCGGTGTGCTCACCTGCTCGCTGTCGGTCGATACGGCGAAGGCCTGCTGGTATCTCCGCCACGGCCACGGACCGTGCGGCTACCGTCAGCCGGCATGCCCACCGGTGCCGGTGTGGCCGGCGTGTCACGAGGTGGTGATTGGCGATTCGGCCTGCTGCGGTGGAGCGGCCTGTGGCTCGGTTGTGATCGTCGATGGCTGGCGGGATGACGTCTGCTGTGGGGATGCGTCGCACGTCGTGGTCGGTGAGCTGGTCGCGAGCGCGGCCGAGCCGGTCACGGTGGCCGAATCGGTGGTGACCCCGAGCGAGCCGACCGCCACACGCGAGCCCACGCCAGCAGCGGCGGAATCGAGTGCTGAGCCCGCGCTGGCTCCGCAGGATGGTGTCGCCGCGGTAGCGCCGGCCGTGCCGGAGCTGAAGCCCGCGGCCGATGCCGAGCCGGCGGTGGAGACGGTGGCCGCGCTCGAGCCCGCACCCGCCGAATCGATTGCGGAGGCGAAGCCGTCGGAGCCCGCAGCCGAGCCCGCGACAGCCCCGGAAGTTCCGGCCATCGAACCTGAGGCGGTCGAGGCAACTCCGGTTGAGCCGGCTGTTGAGCCCACGCCCGAGCCGGCACCCGCGGTGACGGCGGTCGAGCCGCCGGCTCCTCAGCGCGAGCCAAACATCTTTGAAGAGGTCGAAGCGGCTGCCGATGCCGCAATCCTCGATCCAGCGGCCACCGAGCCGGCTGCTGGGCTGGCTCCTGAGGCGGCCGTCGCCCCGAGCGAGTCCGCAGCCGCGCCGAGTGCAGATAGTTTGTTCGCGGAGCCCGCTGCCGAGCCGGTCGCCGACCCGGCTGCTGACGACGCTCCCGCTCCGGCGGCGGAAGAGCCGGCCAGCGAGCCAGCCTCCGGCGAGACGGATCCGTTCAGCGACGCCCGCCGCGAGCCGCTGCGGCGCTGGGTGGACGACACGGGCAGCTATGCGACCGTGGGCACGCTCGTGGACGTGCGGGCTGACGGAGTCGAGATCCGTAAGGCCAATGGCCGGACGGTGATCGTGCCGCTCGATCGGCTGAGTGAGCACGACCGCGGCTACGCCGCGGCCGCCGAGTCGCGGCTGGCCGCGGAGCGGACGCCGCCGACCCGCGACACGGCCGGGCTGTAGCGATCACTTGTCGTCGAGGACGGCTACGGTCGCGAAGGCCTTGCCTTCGAGCATCTCGAGCGATGCGCCACCGCCGGTGGAGACGTGGCTCACCTTGTCGGAGTAGCCAAGCTGCTCCACGGCTGCCGCCGAGTCACCGCCGCCGATGATCGTGATCGCACCCTTGGCGGTTGCCTCAGCGACGGCATCGGCCACGGCCTTCGTGCCCGCGTCGAACGGTGGCAGCTCGAACACGCCCATTGGTCCGTTCCAGACGACGGTGCCGGCGCCCCGGATGATGTCGGCGTAGCGGCGGGCCGTTTCCGGGCCGATGTCGAGCCCCTCGAAGCCGTCAGGAATCTCGCCGGCCTTGACCACCTGCTTGTTCGCCGTGGCCGAAAAGTCGTCGGCGCAATGCGTATCGACGGGAAGCACGAGCTTCGGTCCCCCCTTCGCCAGGAGTTCACGGGCGAGATCCACCTTGTCGGGCTCGACGAGCGACTTGCCCGTCTTGCCTCCTTGGGCCAGCGAGAAGGTGTAGGCCATCGCGCCGCCGATGAGCACGTGATCGCAGATCGAGAGCAGGTTCGTGATCACGGCGATCTTGTCCGACACCTTCTTGCCGCCGAGGATCGCCACGAACGGCCGCTTGGGCTTCGCGATCGCGTCGGACAGGTACTGGATCTCCTTTTCGACGAGGAAGCCGGAGACGGCCGGCTTGCCGGCGGCCTTCAGGGCCACGGGCACGGCGTGCATGCTCGCCTCGGTGCGGTGGCAGGTGCCGAAGGCGTCGTTGACGTAGGCGTCGGCGAGGGCGGCCAGGCCGGCGACGTAGGCCGCGTCATCCCCTTTCTTCTCCCCCTTGTTGAACCGCACGTTCTCCAGCACGAGCACGCCACCGGCCGGGAGCGCGGCGGCCTTCGCCTGCGAGTCGGGGCCACCGGTGTCGGCCGCCAGTGCGACGGGGGCGGCCAGAAGCTCTCCGAGCCGCTTGGCCACGGGAGCCAGCGAGAAGGCGGGCTCGTGCCCCTTGCCGGCGGGCCGTCCGAGGTGGGACATCAGCACCGCCTTGCCGCCACGGTCGAGGATCGACCGGATCGTGGGAAGCGCCATCCGGATCCGCCGATCGTCGGTGATCGCCCCGGACTCATCCTGCGGCACGTTGAAATCGACGCGGATGAGAACGGTCTTGCCCCGGGGATCGATGTCGGCGACGGACTTCTTGGCCATGGCGGCGGGCGCTCCTGATGGTTCGGTGAGAACTGGTGAGTCAATAAAAAACGGTCAGGCGGATGCAGCGGCATTGTAATCAGGTCTCAGCGGAACGAAGGGCAGCGGTCTGCCGCGTGGGGTAGACTCGCCCTGCCCGCGGGTCCGGTGTCGGCCGGCGCCCCACCCTCGCTGCAGCGGCTTTCCCATGCGACCGTTCCGCGCGTGCTTGTGTCTCGCACTCGTCGTCGTGGCTGGGCACGGCCGTGAGGCCGCCCGGGCCGCCGAGCCGGCGAAGCGAGACCGACCATTGACCTGAAGGCAGGAGGAACGGGTATGCGCGAAAGGCATTCGCCGGGGGTGGCGTTCTCCCTGGCCGTGATGGCGGCGTGGGGCGGCATCGCCTGCTGCGGACGCGCGACTGCTGCGCCACCGAACATCGTCGTGATCCTCGCCGATGATCTCGGGTTCTCCGATCTCGGCTGCTACAGCGGCGAGATCGACACGCCACACCTCGACGGGCTCGCGGCTGGCGGCCTCCGGTTCACACAGGCCTCCAACACGGCCCGCTGCTGGCCGACCCGTGCCGCGCTCCTGACCGGGTATTACGCCCAGGCTGTCAACCGCGATGCCCTGCCGGGCGGGAAGGGGGGAACCGGTGGCCGGCGACCCGCGTGGGCCCGACTCTTGCCAGAGCTTCTCGCCCCGGGGGGATATCGCTCCTACCACTCGGGCAAGTGGCACATCGACGGCGACCCGCGGCGGCAGGGGTTCGTCCGCTCGCTGCAGGTCGAAGGGGGGCAAAACGACTATTTCGATCCGGACGGCGTCACCGTCGACGGCACGCCGATCGAGGCCGGCGCGGACTACTACGTGACGACGGCGATCGGCGCACACGCCGCCGAGTGCCTCCGGCACCATGCGGCCGCGCACGCCGGTGTGCCCTTCTTCAGCTACGTCGCCTTCACGTCACCCCACTTCCCGCTCCATGCCCCCCAGGACGTGGTGGAGAAGTACAAGGATCGCTATCGAGCCGGTTGGGATGCCGTCCGCACCGCCCGTGCCGAGCGGCTCAACGCCGCGGGCATCGTCACCACGGCGCGTGCGCCGCTCGAGCCACAGGTCGGGCCGCCCTATCAGCCGAAGCCCGACGTCCTTGCCCGCTTCGGACCCGGTGAGATCGACCGGCCGGTGCCCTGGGCCGATCTCACGGCGGAGCAGCGGGAGTTTCAGGCCACGAAGATGGCGATTCATGCCGCGATGGTCGAGCTGATGGATCGGGCCGTGGGCCGGATCGTCGAGCAGCTCGAGGCGATGGACGCGCTCGACGACACGCTGATCCTGTTTCTCAGCGACAACGGTGCGTCGGCCGAGATCTTGATTCGGGGGAAAGGGCATGATGCGGCGGTCGCGTTGGGCTCGGCGGGCACGTTTCCCTGCCTCGGCCCGGGCTGGTCGAGCTGCGCCAACACGCCGTTTCGTCGCCACAAGACCTGGGTGCACGAGGGGGGCATCGCCACGCCCTGGATCGTCCACTGGCCCAAGGGCATCGCCCT
>JAPOJV010000126.1 GCA_029978085.1 bacterium | reverse complement strand
TGATTTCCGGTCACGGCGTGACCGGGCTACCGTGACCGGGCTACCGTGACCGGGCTACCGTGACCGGGCTACCGTGACCGGGCTTCTCGTCACCGGCCGCGGCCGCCGTCTTGGCGGCCAGACCGGTTACGGGCATCGAGGTTGCCGGCGATCACGATGCCGATCGCCTCGACCCAGCTGGGGACGTCGCGGACGGTGTTGAGGCCGCTCTCGGCGAGCACGTCGTCGTCTTCCGGACGCGACTCACGCCGACTGCCCTCCCGGCTGGCCTCTTCCAGGCCGAGGAACTCGAGACCCTCGTCGTCTTCGTCGTAGCCGCCCGCCACGGGGGCGAAATCACTCCGTCGCCCGCGGGGATAGCTGGACGACCGCGATTCGGATTCACCGCGGCCACGACCGCGGCGGTCGCGGCGGCCGTCACGGGAAGACGAACTCCGCTCGCGGGGCGCGGCTGCCGTGCGGCCTTCGCCCGTTGCGGTCCGGCCTTCCGAGCCACGGCGGCGGCGCCGCCGCCGACCACGGCCACCGGCACCATCGTCGTCGCCGCGGGCCGCCGGCTGCCGATCCCGGTCGCCGGCCGGTTCGTCGCCGCGGGCCGGCCGCATGCCGTAGCCGGTCGGCAGCGGTGCATCGTCGAGGCTGTCGCTGGCGGGGCGATCCCGGTCTGTCCGGCCGCGGTCGGCATCGTCGCCAGTCCCGCGGTCGCCAGTCGTTTCCGTCCGGTCGCGTTCACCGCGACCCCGGCCGCGTCCACCGCGGCGGCCCCGGCGGCGACGGCGGCGCGGCGGCTCGCCATTCTCGTCGGTCGCTGCCGGCGTGACACGCCGGTCGCCGGCCTCTGAGTCCCAGCGTTCATCTCCGTCGGCCGCCGGCTCCGCATCGCGGCCTCGATCGGCCTCGCCAAAAGCGTCGTCGGCCACGCGGTCGCGGGTGTCGCGGTCCCGGCGGTCGTCATCGGGCCGCAGGCCGCCTTCTGGCCGTGCGTCGCCTGTCGGCTCGCGGTCGCGCCGGCCGCGGCCCCCGCGGCGGCCTCGCCGCCGCCGGCCCCGAGGCCGGCCTTCATCCTCACCGCTGGCTGTCTCGCCGTCGCGGGGCATGTCGCGGTCGCGGCTGCGGTCACCATCGTCCCGCGGTTCGTCGGCCCGAGATCGCTCGAACCGCTCCTCGCGAACCTCTCGTTCCGCCTGCGGTGTGAAGCCGTTTGGCTCGGGCATGCGGTCGGGCTGACGCTCTGCGGCACGGGGCCGCGGCGGAGGTGGAACGGCCGAAGCGTCAGACGCGACCCCCAGTTCCGAGGCCAGCGAGTCCCAACTGGCGGCACGTGGAGGGGCTGCGGGCCGCGGCGGCCGGCGGTCCGCGCGGGGCTGGTTCACGGGGCGGGGCGATGCCGGAGGCGTGGGGGACGATTCGCCCGAAGAGCCGACGCCGAGCGATTCCGCGAGCGACGCCCACGGGTCCTGGGAGCCGCCGTTCTGATGATTCTGATCCTGCATGGGAGATTCCGTGAGCCTGTCCGAAGGCGGGGCGAAGGGCCCTGCGAGGCCTCTCAGGATACTCCAACCGCCGTCGATCTGTCAGGCCGCTCCGGCCCATCGCGGGCCGAAGTGGTGCCGGTCGGGGGCCGGGCCCCTTACGGCGACGGCAGGACGGGGGCCAGCGACCGGATCATGCTGCCGTTGTCGGCCACGTCGAACAGCGGCCGATAAGGGCTCGCCAGGCTCCGCCGCGACCGACCCGCCGGGTAGTAGACGAGATTGATGCCGAGGTTCCAGGCCGAGGGGGCGAACGTGATGCTGTCGCCGTCCTCGTCGATGGTCACCGTCTTGCTCTTGTCGGGGATCACATAGGTGAACGTGCTCTCGAGGGCCAGCGACCGGGCGATCGGCGCCCGCAGCATCGAGCCCACGATGCCGCCACCACCGTCCACGGCACCGCCCCACACCTTCCACTCGTTGGCATCGCCGAACTGCAGCCGGTAGAAGCCGCAGTAGAGGTCGAGCGTGCCGGCGATGCCTTCGTTCTGGCGGATGGGCCCGAAGAGCGTCGACTGGTCGCCGATGTTGTGGGCGCCCCAGTAGCCGAACTCGTGGTAGCCCCACACATAGCTGATCTCGGACCGGATCTGGGCGACATCGGACGTGTCGTACCAATTGTCGCTCAGGTAGTCGTACACCGCCCCGCCTTGCAGGCCGCGGCCCTCGAAGGCGCGGGTGAAGAAGCCGGTGGTGACGAACGTTTGGGTACGGGAATTGTTCCGCAGCCGGCCGCCGTCAGCCGTCGTGATCGTGCTGGGCTGGAAGTTCGTCTGCACGCCGCGGGCTCCCACCTGCCAGCCGATGCCGAAGGCATTCCAGAACGGCATGGCCCAGTTGAGGTATTCGTTGGTGCCGAAGTTGCCGTTGATGCCGAGATCGGTCTCGTTCTCAAAGGCCGTCACGCCGGCGCTGGCGGTGAAGTCGCGATACCACCTCCAGCCGTAGTAGGGCTTGCCGAACCGCCGCAGCCACATGCAGATCCGGCCGCTGTGCTGGCACATCATGTATTCCTCGTCCTCGCACTCGTACGGGTCGTCGTAGAACGACTCGACGTGCAGTTGGGGCGGGGCGGAGCCGAGCATCATCTCGTCGCCGATCATGCCCTCCTCGAAGCCGTCGGGGCCGCCAGAGCCATAGCCATAGCCGGCGTCCCCCGGCATTTCCTCGATGATCGTGGTGTCGGGCAGCGTGAGGCCCTCCGTCACCGACCGCGGTTCGGGCGTGCCGATCCGCTCGGCGGCGCCGGCTCCCGGTGGGGTGCGTCCCGGCACGCCCGTGTCGTCGAGGGCGCCGACCTGCGGAGCCTGCGTCATCACTGACGGGATGCCATCGACGTTCATCGCCAGCCGCTCGGGCCGCCGGGCGGGGGAGCCGACCGTGGGCTGATAGCGGGGGGCGAGCCCGCCGCCGAACCGCTCGGCCTCCGAGCCGGCCAGCCGCGTGGCGTTGCGCTGCATCGCCACCGCCTGCCGCCCCTCGGGGGCCAAGATCTGGCGGGTGACGTCCCCCTGCGGCGAACGCGGGGCCGCCATGCCGAACACGCCGTTGGGATTCGCGGGATCGAACGTCTTCTGCAGTGCGGATGGAATGCCGTTCATGCTCGGCACGTCGCTCATCCGCGCCGTCCGGGAGCGGGCGGGTGCGTAGCCGCTCGGCACGCGGCGCGGTCCCGGGCTGATGGCGGGCACGTCGGGCGGGAGCGAAACGGACGCGGGGCCGGTCGGCGCCGGAGCGGTCGACGGCGGCACCGCAGCCACGGCCAGCGGAGCGGGAGGAGCAACGTCGCTCGCGGCCGGTGCGGCAGCAGCCGGAGAGGTGGCGGCCGTCGCGGCGCGGTGAGGCGTCCACTTCAGCTGTGCCTCACCCGACGGACTGCCTGCGGCCTGGCCGTGGGCCAGTGCCGGGCCAAGCGTGCAGGCGGCGAGAACTGCCGCGGTCACATGCGTGCGAACAATCAACGTGCTCATGCCTCATCCTCCGCGATCAGCGGCGCCGGCCATCCGGGCCAGTAGCCACCGGTCGATCGGAAGAGTCATCGGCATCCGCACAGCCGGAACTTCCGCCAAAATCTCCGCGATCCGGATTGGTTTCCTAGGTTGCCCAGATGCACATCCGTTTTTTCCGGTCACGGCGTGACCGGGCTACCGTGGGCATGTCACGCCGTGACATGCGGGTTCCGGCGACGGCGTCGCCGGGCTACGGGGGCTGGGGTTACCCGAGGGCCTGGGCAAGGTCGGCGACGAGGTCGGCCGAGTCTTCGATACCGCAGGCCAGGCGGATCATGTTGTCCGGGATCCGGAAGGCGGCCCGCTCGGCTGGGGTGTAGTTCCAGTAGCTCATGACGAGCGGCTGCTCGATCAGCGACTCCACGCCGCCCAGGCTCGGTCCGATCCGCGGAATCCGCACGGCGTCGATGACCGCGGCGGTCTGCCGCCAGTCGGCGCCCTTGATGAAGAACGTGACCAGGCCGCCGCAGCCCCGCATGGTGCGGGCGGCGACGGCATGGAACGGGTGGCTCTCCAGGCCGGGATAGAGCACCCGCTCCACCCGCGGGTGCGACTCCAGGAACCGGGCCACCGCCAGGCCGTTGGCGTTGTGCCGCTCCATCCGCAGGGCGAGCGTCTTGAGGCCGCGTTCCAGCAGGTAGGCGTTGTGGGGCGAGTTGATGCCCCCCATGATCCCGCGGAGTTGCCGGACGGGCGCGAGCTTGTCCGCCGAGCCCACGACGACACCGGCGAGCAGATCGTTGTGGCCGCCGAGATACTTCGTGGCGGAGTGCAGTACGAAATCGACGCCCGCCTCCAGCGGACGCAGATTGAAGGGCGTGCAGAGCGTGGCGTCGATCAGCGAGAGCACGCCCCGGCGCCGACCGATCTCGGCGAACCGCTCGATGTCGACGACGCTGAGGTGGGGATTCGTCGGCGACTCGCTGACGATGAACTTCGTCCGCGGCGTGATCGCGGCCTCCATCGCTGCATAGTCGCACGTGGGCACCTCGCGGAATCCCACGCCGAACCGCGTGAGATGCTTGCGGCAGAACTCGCGGCTGCGGTGGTAGCACTCGTCAAAGAAGACGATCTCGTCGCCCGCGTTGAGATGGGCCATGAGCAGGCCGACGAGGGCTCCCATGCCGCTGGCGAAGAGCACCGCCTCCTCGCCCCCTTCGAGGGCGGCGAGTTTCCGCTCGACCACCCGCTCGCCGGGGTTGCCATAGCGGCCGTACTCCTCGCGGGGCTGATCCTGCTCGATGAAGTCGATGATCGACTGCGTATTCGCGAACGTGTAGGTCGAGGCCGCGAAGATCGGGTCGGTGATCGCGAAGCCGGGCTTCTGCCGTGCCTCGCCGGCATGCACCGCGGTGGTGGAGGGGCCGGCCGTGTCGGACGCGTTGGTGTGCAGCATGCCTTTTTCCGCGGGAAATACGATGCCGCGAGTGTAGTCCGCGCCCGGGAGACCGACAAGGAACGCGGCTGTTCCGCCGGCTGCCGCATCGGGTACAAGGGGGGCATGAACCGACACCGAGACACGTCCGCCTCCACCCGCAGCCTGTGGCCTCCGCGGCGGGTGTTCATCACGCTCGCGTCGCTGGCCACGGCGATCGTGCTCGTGCGGGCAGGCCTGCTCGAGAACGTCGTGGGCAGCATCGTCGATCAGGCCGTCCGCAACATCATCACGCTCATCCTGGCCTTCGCGGGGCTGATGACGGTCCTCGTCTGGTTCCTGCGCGAGAGCGGCCATCCGCCGCGGCTCAAGAAGACCGTGGCCTGGGGCCTGCTTGCGGCGGTGGCCCTGGGGTGTGCCGCGTTGCGGATCGAGCGGGTGTCGGGTGATCTCGTGCCGGAGTTTGCCTGGCGCTGGACGCCGTCCCGCGACCGGCTCCTGCCGCAGACCGCGGCGGGATCGGGAGCCGAGCGCGAGCCACGCGTCGACTCCACGGCCCAGCGGTGGCAGGCGAACGAGTCCGGCGACTTTCCGCGATTCCTCGGGCCGAACGGCAATGCCGGTGTCGATGCCTGCGCGATTCCCGTTTCCGGCGACGACTTCACCGAGGTCTGGCGGCGGCCGATCGGTGCCGGCTGGAGTGGGTTCACCGTCTGCGACGGCCATGCGGTCACGCTCGAGCAGCGGGGCGAGGAGGAGGTGATCGCCTGCTACGCGGTCGAGACCGGCGCTCCGGAGTGGAGCATCGCCGTGCCCGCGCGGCATGAGACCGTACTTGGCGGCGTGGGACCGCGGTCGACCCCCACCATTCACGACGGCGTGGTCTACGCGACCGGCGCCACCGGCTGGCTGCACGCGATCGACGGGCCGACCGGCACGGTGCGCTGGCGGAAAAATGTGGTGGACGACCTCGGCCTCGATCCTGCCGCCCATGCGGCGGCGGTCGCCTGGGGACGGGCAGGCTCGCCGCTCGTGACGGAGTCACTCGTGATCGTGCCGGCAGGTGGTCCGCAGACGCAGGGTGGCGGCGCGGTGTCGCTCGTGGCCTACGACCGCGCGACGGGCAGCCGCGTGTGGACCGGAGGCGACGAGCAGATCAGCTACGTCACGCCGATCCTCACGACGCACGCGGGCCGCGAGGTGGTGCTCACCGTCAACGAGGCGAGCGTGGCCGCCTATGACCCCACCGATGGCCGTGGGCTGTGGTCGTTTCCGTGGCCCGGCCATTCCAACTCCGACGCCTCCTGCTCGCAGGCCCATGTGCTCGCCGACGGCCGGATCTTTATTTCGAAAGGCTACGGCATCGGCGCGGCCGTGTTCGAGCCTGAGACTGGCACAGAGCCCCTCGGGTTTCGACAGGTCTGGGCCCAGCCCGGCATGCTCAAGACGAAGTTCACCAACGTGGCGATCCACGACGGCCATGCCTACGGCCTCTCCGACGGCATCCTCGAGTGCGTGCGGCTGTCCGACGGCAAGCGGATGTGGAAGGGAGGCCGCTACGGGCAGGGGCAGGTGCTGCGGGTTCGTGGTGTGCTCGTCGTGCAGGCGGAGTCGGGCGAGGTCGTGTTCGTGGACTGCTCGCCGGAAAAGCATCTCGTTCGCGGCCGGCTCGCCGCCCTCGATGGCCAGACGTGGAACAATCCCTGCGTGACGCCCGATCGGCTCCTCGTTCGTAACGCTGAGGAAGCGGCCTGCTATCGGTTCACAGCAGAGGCCGCCCGATGAACGACCTCGCCGGCCACACCGTGCTTGTCACGGGAGCGACGCGAGGCATCGGTCGGGCCGTGGCCCTGGAACTCGCCGGTGCGGGAGCCCGCGTGGCGATCCACGGCCGGAGTGCCGCAGGTGCCGTGGAGGTGGCGGCGGCCCTCGGGGGGGCCCATGCCGGCACGTTCCTCGCGGATCTCGGCACCCCGGCCGGCTGTGAGTCGCTCGTGACCGCGGCGACATCGGCCCTGCCGGCCATCGACGCCCTCGTGCTCATCGCCGGCGCGGATGTGCTCACCGGCGATCCGGCGAAGTGGGGCTTCGAACAAAAGCTCGACGAACTCCTGCGGGTGGATGTGATGTCCACGCTGCTGCTCGCCCGAGCGTTCGGCCGCTGGATGCGGGAACACGCCGGGGGCTCGATCGTCACGATCGGCTGGGATCAGGCCCACACCGGCATGGAGGGAGACAGCGGCGAACTCTTCGCGGCCACGAAGGGGGCCGTGATGGCGTTCACGAAGAGCCTCGCCAAGTCGCTCGCGCCGCAGGTGCGGGTGAACTGCGTCGCCCCCGGCTGGATTCGCACGGCCTGGGGTGAGGGGGCCAGCGACGCCTGGCAGCAGCGGGCCGTTCGGGAGAGCATGCTCGGCCGCTGGGGCACGCCGGAAGACATCGCCGGCGCCGTCCACTGGCTCGTCTCGCCGCGGGCCGCCTTCGTGACCGGCCAGATCATCGCCGTCAACGGCGGCTTCCGCTCTGCGTGATGCAGGCCGCTGGCGATCCCGCAGAGGGGCGACGTCCTGTGGTGAAAGTTCGGGGTTGCCCATGCCCCGAGAGCCGGACGCTCGCTCAGGACATCCTGTCCTTCGCTCGCTCGATGGCGGCTGCGCTCTCGGCATCCTGCCTTCGCTTGCCGCCAAACGCCGGCGACGGGGCATGGGCAACCCCTCACGGGCGTATGGAGGAAGCCGTAGGCCCGTTGCTCCGCAACGGGCCACGTAGCCCGGTCACGCCGTGACCGGAAAGAGGTAGCCCGGTCACGCCGTGACCGGAAAGCAAAAGCCCGTCGCGGACCGACGGGCCTACCAAAAACTTCTACTGGTGACTCGACCCACAGAAAATGCCCCGGTGTGGGCGGGCGAGGCGGAGTGCCCGCCCACACCGTTGGGGCATCCTTCTGGACGGGTTACTCGGTCCGCACCATCACGAAGCCGTGGTAGGCCTCGTTGCCGTGCTCGCCGATGTCGAGGCCGCCGACTTCCTCGTGGGCACCGACCCGGAGGCCGACGACCGCCTTGATGAGCAGCCAGCAGATCGCGGAGACCGGCACGACGTAGGCACCCACCATCAGCACGCCCACGAGCTGGGCGATGAGCTGCTTGGTGCCGCCGCCGAAGAACAGACCGGCAGCCGGGCCGCCGACGGCCGACCAGCCGAGCGGCGTGTTGGCCACGGTGCCGGAGAGGTCGCTCGTCGTGAACAGGCCGACGCAGAGCGTGCCGAAGATGCCGCACACGAGGTGCACGCTCGTCGCCCCCACCGGATCGTCGACCTTCATGCGGTCGAAGAACAGGACGGAGAAGACCACGAGCACGCCGGCGATCGCTCCGATGATCAGCGAGCAGGGGACGTTGGTGAACGCGGCACTGGCCGTGATGCCCACGAGGCCGGCGAGGCAGCCGTTGAGCGTCATGCCGATGTCGGGCTTGCCGAGCAGCAGCCAGGCGGTGAGCGTCGCGGTGAGCGTCGCCGCCGCCGCAGCCGAGTTGGTGTTCACGGCCACCTGGGCGGCGAGGGCACCACCGTCGGCGGCCACGCCGAACGTGCTACCGGGATTGAAGCCGAACCAGCCGAACCAGAGCACGAGACAGCCGATGAAGGCCGCCATCATGTTGTGGCCGGGGATCGCCTGCACGCGGCCGTCAGCCGCATACTTGCCGATTCGGGGGCCGAGGATGATGGCCCCGGTGAGGGCCGCCCAGCCGCCCACGGAGTGCACCGCGGTGCAGCCGGCGAAGTCCCAGAAGTTCCACTCCTTGGCGAGGTAGCCGAAGCCCCAGATCCAGTGGCCGGTGATCGGGTAGATCACGAGGGCCATGAGGAAGCTGAAGATGATGAAGGAGTGGTACTTGATCCGCTCGGCAACGGCCCCCGACACGATCGTGGCGGCAGTTCCGGCGAACACGAGCTGGAAGAAGAACTTGGCCCAGAGCGGAATGCTGGCCCAGCTGATGGCGCCGTACTGGCCCTGGTAGTTGTTGCCCACAGCCGGGCTGTTGTCCGCGGCACCCACCATCCACGAGCCGGAGTTGCCGACGAAGGCGCCGTCACCGGCTCCGAACATCAGGTCCCAGCCGAACAGGTAGTAGGCGACGCACGTGGCCGCGAAGACGATGAAGTTCTTCGAGAGAATGTTCACGCAGTTTTTCGACCGGGCGAATCCCGACTCGACGCAGCCGAAGCCCAGGTTCATGAAGAACACGAGCATGCCACAGACGAGCACCCACACGGTGTCGGCTGCGACCCAGAGATTCTTGTAGGT
>JAPOJV010000032.1 GCA_029978085.1 bacterium | reverse complement strand
GCTGCACGACGCGCTGCTTCAGGCCTTCGCGGAACTCGACGGCCTCGAGCCACACGACGTGGCGATCGTGAGCCCGTGCATCGAGCAGGCTGCGCCGCACCTCGAGGCGGTGTTTGCCCGCACGATCACCATCGAGGATGCGGCCGGCCACGAGCGAACGATCTCACTGCCGCTCGTCGTGGCCGACCGCGGCATCCGCGAGGTGAGCGCAGGGGTCGAACTGCTCGAAGCGCTCCTTGCCCTGCCGGGATCGAGGTGCTCGGTGGACGACGTGCTCGGCGTCGCCGGCCATCCGCTCGTGCGGCCGCGGTTCGGCGTCGATGACGACACCGTCGCCACGTGGGCCGACTTCGCGGAGCGGACGGCGATCCGCTGGGGGCTCGATGCCGGCCATCGGGCCCGCCACGGCCTCACGCTCGACGCCGCTCCCGACGTGCATACCTGGAAGCTCGGCCTCGAACGGATGCTGCTCGGAGCCACGCTCCCCGACGCGGCGGCCCGGCCCGAGCTTGGCGGCGTCGTGCCGCTGGCCGGCCTCGACCCGGCCGACGTCGCTCCGATCACGAAGCTCATTCGCATCCTCGACGTGGTCCGCACGCTCGACGCCGCGACCGCAGATCCGCGGCCCGTGGCCGCCTGGTGCGACGCGATCGAGCAGGCCCTGGCCGACCTGTGCGGCGCCGAGTGCGGCGACCTCGCCGAGCCGCTCGCCCAGCTGCGGCGGCTGCGGCTGGCGGCGTACAACACGGCCGCGGCGGAGCAGCCGGTGCCGTTCGCCGACGTGCGGGGGCTGCTCGGCGACTGGTTTGCGGAGAAGTCGGGCCGGCAGCGGCTCCACACCGGCGCGATCACGGCCACGTCGATGGTGCCGGTGCGGGGCGTGCCGTTTCGGGTCGTGTGCGTGATCGGCTACGACGACGGCGCGGTGGGCGTGTCGGAGGCCGACGGCGACGACCTCGTGGCGCGGCAGCAGCTCGTGGGCGACGTCGATCCGCGGGCCGACCAGCGGCGATCGCTGCTCGACTGCCTGCTGGCCGCCCGCGATCGGCTCGTGATCACCTGCAACGGCCGCAGCGTGAAGACCAACGAGCCGCTCCCGCTCGTCACGCCCCTGGCCGAGCTCGCCGACTTCGCCGTGCGGCATGGCGTCCGCCGCGAAAAGCACGACAAGCCGTGCGGCATCGAGATCGAACATCCGCGGCACCACCTGAGCCCCGACAACTTCACGCCCGATCGCGTGCAGCCCGGCGGCGCCTGGAGCCACGATCCCGACGCCCTCGAGATCGCGAAGGTCATCGGCACCGACCCGGTCGCCGCCGGAACCGGATCGCAGCCACGGCCGGCCGCCACGCCGCCCGCCGCCGGCGAGCCGCTCCTGGAGCTCACCGTTCTCGAAAAGCTCGTCCGCGATCCGCTGCTCCTGTTCCTTGAAGAGACGCTCGGCATCGACACCTGGCGGTCGTCCGCCGACGTCACCCCCGCCACGCTGCCACTCGTGCTCCGCAAGAAGCAGGTTCGTGAGCTGACGCTCGAGCGGCTCGCCGTCGCGCTGGCCGATCCCGCGGGCATCGATGCCTGGCGGGAGGCCGTCCGCGCGAGCGGCCGGCTCCCCTTCGGCCCGCTCGGTGAGTGGCAGCTCGCGGAGATCGAGCAGCTGGCGGCCGGCATCCTCACGAAAGCGCAGCGATCCGATGTGCCACTCGTCGGCGCGGAGTCCCGTGAGGTGCGGCTGGCCGTCGGCCGCGAGCAGGTGATCGGCCACCTCAGCGGCCTTCACGAGGCGACGCGGCAGATCGTGACCGTCCGCGCCGGCAAGGGGGGCAAGGACGAGTACGACCGCCCGCTCCACATGGCGGCGCTGCAGCTCGTGGTGGCGCGGGCCGCGGGGCTGGCGATCGACGAGGTGCAGGTCGTGGCCCGTCACAACGACTGGGCTCCCGGCGCCCCCACGAAGGCCGGCCGGCCGGTGGAGCCCTGCCAGATCCGCAGGGTGGTGCTCGCTCCCGACGTCGATCCACTCGCGCGGCTGGCCGACTGGTGCCGCCTCGCCCGCGAGGCGCTCTCCGGCCGGCGCGGCCTCTTCGGCCTCGACGGCGTCGACCCGCAGAAGCGAGCCGAGACGTTCGAGTCGTTCATCGCCAGCCGCCATCCCGAAACGGGTGAGTCGCTCTATCCGGGCACCACCGAGGCGATCGCCTACGGCCTCGCGCCGGTCTTCGCCGAGGTGTTTCGCGAGGATGCCCCCGAACGGGCATTTCTCGACCGCTATGCCCGCCTCTTCCGCCTCACGTCGTCCAGCACCACCTACACGCTCACATGAACGCCCACTTCGACATCACCCAGGCGCCGCTGCCCAACGGCAC
Organism: bacterium; assembly: GCA_029978085.1. Classification (GTDB taxonomy): domain Bacteria; phylum Planctomycetota; class Planctomycetia; order Pirellulales; family UBA1268; genus QWPN01. The sequence continues at coordinate 24,061 of JAPOJV010000032.1, read as the reverse complement.
GCTCGTCGAGGCGAGCGCCGGCACGGGCAAGACGCACATGGTGGCGGCCTCCATCGCCCGCGCGATCGCGACGACGGAAGACCTCCGCGTCGGTGAGATCCTGGTCACGACGTTCACCCGCAACGCGGCCGCCGAGCTGCGGGAGCGAATCCGCAGCCGGCTCGTCGTGTCGGCCCAGCTGCTCCGCGGCCGCCAGCCGCCGGCGGGCTACCGCGGCGACGAGCTCGATGCCCACCTGGCAGGGATGCCCGACAAGCCGGCCATGGCCCGCCGGCTCGAACGCGCCGTCGCCGAGTTCGACACGGCCATCATCGGCACGATCCACTCGATCTGCTCCCGCGTGCTGCGGCTGGCAGGGATCGAGGCGACCGACACCGGCGAAGAGGAACTCCGCGACCGCGTGCTCGACGAGGTGGTGAACGACGCGGTGGCGGTGGAGGCAATGGCGGGCCGGGCCTGGGACGAGCGGCGACTGCGGCCGCTCGTGCGCTGCTGCGTGGGGGATCCGTTTATCGAGCCCTGGTTCGATCGGAGCGACTGCACACCGGAGGAGGCCGAGCTGCTCGCCCGCGCCCCCGACCTCGTGCAGGCCTGTGCCGTGCGGGTCCGCGAGCGGATGCGGGCCACGCCGAGCTTCGACGACCTGCTCGTGCGGGCCTGGGAGGAGGTGACGATTCTCCCCGCCGATCTCCCCGCCGTAGCCGCGAAGAAGCGCGACTTTCTGGCCACGCTCCAGGGCCGGTTCAAGCTCGCGATCGTCGACGAGGCCCAGGACACCAACCGGCTGCAGTGGGAGCTGCTGCATGCCCTCTTTCCGCCGGACGGCCCACGGCCGCTGATCGCGGTCGGCGATCCAAAGCAGGCTATATATAGGTTCCGCGGCGCCGATGTGACGGCCTACGTCCAGCACGCCCAGGACGGCGTGCCGCTCGAGAACGGCGTGCCCCCGCGCCGCACGCTCACGGTGAACCGCCGGAGCGACGGCCCGCTGCTCCACGGCCTCAACGCCCTGATGGCCGGCGCGGCGTTTGGCCCGGGCATCCGCTATGTGGAGGTGGAGCCGGCTCCGGGCCGGGAGGCCCCGCGGGTCGATGGCCTCGTGCCGGTGGAGTTTCTCGACGTCGGCACCGGATCGCTCACGGCGGCCGCGGCCCGCAAGGTGCACGAACTGCTCACGGAGCCAGTCTTCAGGCCGACTGACACCGGCGCGGCCCGCCCGTTCAAGCCGAATGAGGTCTGCGTGCTCGTGAAATCCAACCGCATCGGCGCGGAGATCGCGAAGCGGCTCGTGAGCCTCAAGATTCCGGCCGTGACCACCGGCACGGCGAGCGTGATGGCGGGGCAGATGGCCGCCGACATCCGCAGCCTGTTGGCGGCGATGGAGCGGCCGAGCGACATCGGCCGCACGCGGCGGGCCGCGGCCACGGCCTTCTTCGGCGTGCCGCTTGCGGAGGTGGCAAGTCTCGGCGAGGCCGAGGAGCAGCGGATCCAGGGGCAGATCGCCGAGTGGCATGCCACGCTCCAGACGCAGGGCATGGCCGCGCTGGCGACGGCGATCATGGGCGACGTGGAGGTGGCCAAGCGGGTGGCGGCGGGCGATGGTGGGGAGCGGCGGATCGTCGATTTCTCGCATCTTGCCGAATTGCTTCACGACGCGGCCGGTGGCCAAGGGATTCATGCGCGGCAGATGCTCGAGCATGTCGATGCGCTGACGGCGACGGATGAGAAGGCCGAGCTCGTGAGCCGTCGGGTGGAGAGCGACGCGGCGGCGGTGCGGATCATGACGGTGCACGCCGCGAAGGGGCTGCAGTTTCCCGGGGTGGTCGTGGTGGATGGATGGGGTCGCAAGCGGTCCGCCTCGCAGCCGGCCGTCTATTACGCCGACCGCAGCCGCCGGCTCGACGTGGGCTACGCCGTCACCGACGTGGGCACGGCCGATGCGTCGAAGGAGGCCGTGCTCGCCGCGGAGTACGACGAGGTGCGGCGGCTGATCTACGTCGCCGTGACGCGGCCCGAGCACCATGTCTCGATCATCCGCGACGCCCGCTGGCCGCAGTCGCTGCTGCCGGCCGTCATGCCGCAGGCGCCCGAGTCGGCCGCGGCCATCGACGCGAACCACGCGACATGGATCGCGGTGCGGACCATCGACGAGCTGCCCGAGCCGCGGCGGTGGCAGCCCGCCGCCGAGGCCACCGACCCACCGCCGCAGACGCTCGCCCCGGCACCTGCACGGGTTGCGCAGACCTATCGCCGCACGTCGTTCAGCGACATCGCGAGCCGGGCTGGCCGCACGATGTTCGACGCCCACGCGCCGGTCGGCAGTGGCCACGATGAGCATCCGGCGCAGGATGCGGCAGCGGATCAGGCGGCCGGCGACGACGTGTCGTCCGCGGCCGACACGCCTGACCTCGGCTCGTTCACGATCGCCGATCTTCCCGCTGGCACCGCGTTCGGGAGCGCCGTCCACGAGATCTTCGAGCGGATCGAGACCGGGCCCGACGTCGAGACCGAGCAGCGGGCCGGGGCGGTCCGCGCGGCAGTCGCCGCGGTGGGCACGTCGCAGCTGCTCCAGCCGCATCAGCCGGCGCTCGCGGCGATGATCACGTCCGCACTCGAGACGCCGTTTGGCGGCCCGGATGCCGCGGTGTTTCGCAATCTGCGGTTCGCCGACTTCGGCCCCACCGACCGGCTCGCGGAGATGAACTTCGAGATGGGGCTCGCGCTCCTCGACCGCGACGTACGGGCCCGCGACGTCGGCCGGGTATTGCGGCAGTTCCTCGCCCCCGGCGATCGGCTGGCTGAGTATGCCGACACGCTCGCGGGGCGGGCCTTCGACGTGCCGCTCGCCGGCCTCATCAACGGCTCGATCGATGCCGTGCTGCGGGTGCCCGGCTCCGCGGCGGATCGCCCGCAGCTCCTGATCGCCGACTACAAGACGAACCGGCTGCATCGCCGCGACGATCCGCAGCCGCTGGCGGCCTACGCGCCCGCGCGGCTCGATGTCGCGATGGCCCATCACCACTATCCGCTGCAGGCGCTCGTCTACGGCACGGCCGTGTGGCGAATGCTCCGCTGGCGGCTCGGCCGGCGGCATCCCGCGGACTGGGATCCGGGCGAGTGCATCGCCGGCATCGTCTACGGCTTTATCCGCGGCATGCAGGGCCCGACCACCCCCGCCGGAGCCGACGGCCGGCGGTATGGCGTGTTCACCTGGCAGCCGCCGGTGCGAATCTGGCGGCGGCTCAGCGATCTCTTCGCCGGCGATCTCACGGGGGTGCGGTCATGACGGCGCCTCCCGAACTCACGGCCTACGTCGATGCGGGCGTGATCAGCGGCGACGACGTGGCCGCCGTCGCCCTGCTCGTGGAGATCGCCAGCCGCGAACCCGTGCCCCCGACGCCGGATCTCCGGGCCTGGCTCGCGCTCAGCCTGGCACTCCGCGCGCCCCGCGACGGCCACACATGCGTGCTGCTCGACGAGATCGCCGATTGGGCCGGCAGCATCGATCTCACCGCGGCGGGCCACCTCGACTGGCCGACCGACGCCGAGCTCTGGCAGCAGTCGCTGGCCACGGCCGGGCCGCTCGTGGGCGCCGCCGACTCGCGCACACCGTTCATCCTCGACGGCAGTCGCCTCTATCTCGCCCGGTCGCTGCACGAGGAGCGCGAGATCGCCCGGCGACTCACGACCGACGACGGTGGCATCGAGATCCTGCTCGGCGGCCCGGGCACCGGCAAGACGACACAGGTGGCCAGGCGACTGATCGAGGTCTACCGCGCGGCGCCCGACACGCGGATCGCCCTGGCCGCACCCACGGGCAAGGCGGCGGCGCGGATGCAGGAGGCGCTCCGCAATCGCCTGCACGACGACCACGCGCCCGACGAGGTGCGGCATGCGGCCCCCGAGGTGCGGGCCGCGGTCGAGGCGGCCCGGCCGGTCACGATCCACAAGCTGCTCGGCTACCGGCCGCACGGCACGCCGCGGTATCGCTTCTCGGCCGACAATCCATTGCGCTACGACCTCGTGGTGGTGGATGAGGCGTCGATGCTCTCCAGTTCACTGATGCACCACCTGCTCGCCGCGCTCGGCGCGGGCACGCGGCTGTTGCTCGTGGGGGATCCGCACCAGCTGGCGAGCGTCGATGCCGGGTCGGTGCTCGGCGACATCGCCGCCGCCACCCACGATCCGGCTGCGCCGCTCGCCGACCGCACGACCACGCTCACCGTCCGCCACCGCTTCGGGCCACGGATCGGCGGGCTCGCCGATGCGATCCTGGCCGGTGCACCGGGCATCCAGCAGGCGCTCGAGATTCTCTCGGGCCAGTGGACGCCCGCGGCCGATCGTCGTGCCAACGCAGGCACTCCACCAACCGACGACGCCACGGCGATCCGCTGGGTGCAGCCGCACACAGCGGCCTTCGACGACCTCGTGGCTGAGGTGGTGGCGCATGCCCGCGGGGTGTGTGAGCTCGCCGAGCGGGGCGAGGCCCGCGCCGCGGTCGATGCCCGACAGCAGTTGCAGGTGCTCTGTGCGCATCGCGAGGGACGGTTCGGCGTCGCGGGCTTCAACGCGCTGGTGGAGCGGCGTCTCGGCGTGGCGGCGGGCGAGCGCTGGTATGCGGGCCGGCCGCTGATGGTGGCCCGCAACAATCCCGCGCTCGATCTCTTCAATGGCGACATGGGAGTGGTGGTGCCGGCCGCCGAATCTGGCCGCAGCGACGCAGCCTTCCCGGTCGGCAAGGGCGTGCGACTGGTGCCGGTGTCACGGCTCGAGGACGTCGCCACGGTGCATGCCCTCACGATCCACAAGAGCCAGGGCTCGGAATATGCCCACGTGATCGTGGTGCTGCCGGAGCAGCCCAGCCGGATCGTAACCCGCGAACTGCTCTACACGGGCGTCACGCGGGCGACCCGGCGGGTGACGATCGTCGGCTCGGATGAGGTGATCCGCGCCGCGATCGCCCGACCGATCCGCCGCGCGACCGGCCTCGCCGACCGCCTCGGCGTCCACCGGCCCTCTTGATCGCATACTGAACGCCGGTATACACTCGGCGGCACTCGCAGGCATACTTTCGTGACCACGTTCATCCACACCGCCGACTGGCAGCTGGGCAAGCCCTTCGCGGGTATCCGCGACACCGCCAGGCGCACGCTCGTGCAACAGGAGCGGATCGAGGCCGTCCGCCGGATTCGCGAGGCGGTCGTGGCGCGGCAGGCCCGGTTCGTGCTGGTGGCCGGCGACCTGTTCGATTCCCCCACGCCCACCAAGACGGTCGTCGCCCATGCGCTCGGCGTGATCGGCGAGATCCCCGTGCCCGTCTATGTGATCCCAGGCAATCACGACCATGGCGGCCACGGCTGCCTGTGGGAGCAGCCATTCTTTCTCTCCGAACATCGCACGCGGGCACCGAACCTGCACGTGCTGCTCGAACAAACTGCGGTGGAGCGTGACGACGCCGTCATCCTCCCCTGCCCGCTCCTGCAACGGCAGACGGCGAGCGATCCCACGGCATGGATCCGCCAGCTCGATCTCACAGGTTACGCCGATCGGCCGCGGATCGTGCTCGCCCACGGCAGCACCGGCACGTTCGGCTCGCAGGCCGACGGCGAGGACGTGGCCGGACCATCCAATGTGGTGGCGATCGACAGTCTGCCGCTCGATGACATCGACTACGTGGCCCTGGGCGATTGGCACGGCTTCCGCCAGGCCGGCCCCAAGGCCTGGTATGCCGGCACGCACGAGACCGACCGGTTCCCGAAGGCGGGGCAGCGGCCGGGGCAGGTGGCCTGCGTGACGGTGTCGCGCAGGGGCATGCCGGTGGTGGAACCGATCGCAACGGGGCGGTTCGCCTGGGTGGAGACAACGCTCGATCTCGGCGACGACGCAGCCGCGCGGGTCGAAGAGACGCTCGCGGCGGCCACGCGGGAGGCCGGCTTCGACCGCTGCCTCGTCGATCTCGGGCTGAGCGGCCGGGTGTCGCTCGCCGCCCGACGGGAACTCGACCGCGTGGTGGAATCGTGGTCGCACCGGCTCCTGCGACTCGACGTCCGCGACGAGGTGACACTCGTGCCCTCGGCCGACGAGATTCGCGGACTCGTCGATCGGGCCGATGATCCGATCATCTCGCGGGTGGCGCAGGCGCTCGTGCACCAGATCGAGGCCGGCGAGGTGGAGGCCGACGACGCCCGCGAGGCGGTCAACATCCTCCACGGGCTCTGCCAGCAGGCGGAGGCGGCGGAATGAAGCTGCGCTCCGTCACCGTCCGCAACTACCGGATCCACAAAGAGCTCACCGTCGCGTTCGACGAGGCGCTCACGGTGATCGGCGGGCCCAACGAGGCGGGCAAGACTACGGTCGTGGAGGCCGTGCACCGGGCGCTCTTTCTCCGCAGCCGGGCCTCGGGGGCCGTGCTCGAATCGATGCGGTCTGCGTTTCATCCGGGCCATCCGACCGTCGAGCTCACGTTCGAGAGCAGTGACACCACCTACACCGTGACAAAGCAGTTCACGGGCACCAACACCGCGCCGACCACGCTCGCGGTGACGGGCGGCCAGACACTGCGCAACGACGAGGCCGAGGCCGCGCTTCGCGAACTGGTGCAGACCGAGGCGATCGGCGGCCGCAACTCCGAAGACAAGCTGCGGATGCAGTGGGCCCATCTCTGGGTATGGCAGGGCGTGGCCGGAGCCGATCCGCTCGATCGCGACGCGATGCAGGAGCCACTGGAACGCCTGCGCGGCCGGCTCGGCAGCCTCGACGAAGGGGGCGTGGTGGAATCGCAGACCGACGCCATGGTCGGCAGGATCGTGGCCGAGACCCACGCGTCCCGCACCCGCGACACCGGTGTGGCGCGGGTTGATTCACCGCTCGGCAAGGCCGATGCGGCGGTCGCCGAGGCCCGCACCCGCGTGGCCGCCGCCCGCGCCGCGATCGGCCAGCTCGAGGCGGCTGTTGCGACCGTCGAGCGGACTGACACGATCATCGCAGAGAGCGAGACGAGTCTCGTCGCCCGGCGGGCGGAGCAAGAGGAGAACGAGCGGCTCCTGCTCGAGGCACAGTCGCTCGAAGTGCGTCAGGCGGAGCAACAGGCAGCCGCGACGGCCGCGGCCGCGCGGCTGGCGGCCGTGGCCGATGCCGACCGCCAGATCCGTGACTGCGAGGCCCGGATCACGGCGATCGAGGGACGGCGGACGCCGACGGCCGCGCGGCAGACAGCGGCGATCGCCGCCGAGCAGGAGGCGACGACGCGGTGCGCGGCTGCTCAGGCCGCTGCGCGTGAACGGCAGCGGGAGCATGCTGAGCTGGGAGAACTCGCCGAGCTTCACCGGCAGGCCGAGCATCTCGAACAGCGGCGCTCCGAGCGGGCCGGTCTCGCCGGCCGCTGTGGGCGGATCGCCGACCTCAGGCAGGAGGCGGCCGCACTCCACAAGCGGCTCGCCGACCTGCCGGCCGTCACGGCCGCCGACCTGGCCGACCTTGCCAGCCACGAACGCGGCCGCGACGCCGCCCAGGCGAAGCTCGACGCGATCGCCACCCGCGTGGAGCTCGTGGCTGCCGACTCGGCTGTGCGGCTCGGCGATCACGAGCTGGCCGTAGGCCGTTCCGAAACGATCGTGGCCGATACGCCACTGGAGGCGGCCGGTGCCCGCCTTGTGATCACACCCGGCGGCGGCACCTCCGTGGCCGAGGCCACACGGCTTCGCGACGCGGCGGCTACGGCCCTGGAGAGCCGCCTCCGCCAGCTCGGCGTGGCCGATCTCGACGAGGCCCGGCGGGTGCAGCCGCTCCGGCAGACGGTGGAGGCGGCGCTCGAGGCCAAGCGTTCGGCCATCGCTGACCTCGGCGACACGAAGGCCGATGCTGAACTCGCCGCGCTCGATGCCGAGCTCGCCGAGCTGGAAGAGACGCTGCGTGGCCAGACGCGGCCCGACTTCTCTCGCCCGGTCGCACTCGAGGCGGCCACAGCCGCCCGCAAGGCGATCACCGAGCGGCTGCGCAGTCTCGCGCACGACGTCGCCACGACCGCGGCGGAGCACCAGGCAGCGGAGCAGCGTCTTGCCGACGCTCGTCTGCAACGTGAGCAGGCAGCTGACGAGATCCGCGCGATCGACGGCGAGCTCCGCGATGCACAGGTGCGGCGGGACGTGCTCGTAGAAGAGCATGGCGACCAGCGAGACGAGGCGATCACCGCCGCGACGCAGGCTCGCACGTCTGCCGACGAGCAGCTGGCCGCGACGCAGACAGCTTTGCAGCGGCTCCAGCCCGAGCTCCTCCGCAAGACGGCCGCGCGGCTCCAGCGGGCGATCGAGAAACTGCTCACCGATAGCCGTGCCGCGATCGCCGAGCGCACGGTCGCACTCGAACGCCTTCGCAACGAGGGCACGCTCGACCCGCGGGACGATCTCGCCCAGGCGCTGGCCGCGGAGCGGGTGGCCGAGTCGGCGCAGCGGCAGGCGGCCCGTGAGTCCCGGGCCCACGCCCTGCTCGCGCGGCTGTTCGCGGAGAAGAAGGCCGAGATCGAGGCACAGTTCGTGGCCCCGCTGGCGGAACGCGTGGCCGGCTACCTGAGATGTCTGTTCGGCGCTGATGCGACGGTGTCGATCGGCTATGCGGGCGACATGTTCACGACGCTCGAGCTGACGCGGCCGGACTTCGGCGGGATTGCCCTGGCCTTCAGGAGACTCAGCGGCGGCGCCCGCGAGCAGGTGGCGGCTGCCTTCCGGTTGGCCATGGCCGAGATCCTCGCCACTGAGCACGGCGGCTGCCTGCCGATCGTGTTCGACGACGCCTTCGTCAACGCCGACCCGTCGCGACTGGCCGGCATCCAGGCCATGCTCGACCGGGCGGCCGACCAGGGGCTGCAGGTGATCGTCCTCTCCTGCAACCACCGTGATTACGACGCGCTGGGCGCGACCACCGTGGAGCTGCCAAAAGCCGGGGTTTCCCGGGGTACGGCAGAGCCCGGGGCCGCGGCTGCTCCCGCTGGAAACTCGGGCGCCGAGGCGGCCGGGGGCTGACCAGCCCAGAAAGTGGCGGAGTCTCGGGGGCGGAATTACCCTTGGCGATTGACCCCGAATGTCAGCCGGGGCCGTGTTTCTGCGGTCATTTCCGGCTGGCTTTGGGGACGGTCGATCGCAACAATTCCCGGCCCCGTGTCCCGGCCACGGCCCGTTGTCCCGGCCAGTTGTTTCGATCCAACGGATGGAGCCCGTCGCCGCATCCGGCGGTCCTGTACGCCATCCACCTCTCTCCACACGATCTCATGGACACGCGCCGCCATCCGTCGCTCGGTATCTCCGCCATCGCGGTTCACCAGCCCGCCTGGGAGCTGGAGAACGCCTGGTTCGGCGACACGATGCCTCGCAAGTTTTCTCACCACACGGGTATCGAGGCCCGCGGCATCTCGCTCGACGACGAGCTGGCGATGGGCATGCAGGCCGTGCGGCAGCTGCAGCGCGAGACCGGCTGCAACCTCGCCGACTGCCGCGGCATCGCGTTCGTGACACCGTCGTTCATTCCGCCGTCGGTGGCCCGCCAGCATCTCGGTGCCGACGACGTGATCCGCGAGCGGCCCAGCCACGCCGCCGACGAACTGGCCCGTCTGCTCGGCCTGCAGCGGTGCCGCACCGTCGGCCTCAACTGGTTTTGCTGCGGCTACAGTCGGGCCTTCTCGGTCGTCTCCCGCCGCTGGGTGCCGCGACTGGCCCTGGGCCGCGATGAATTCGTGCTCGTGGTCGTGGCCACCCGCATCAGCCGGATCACCGACTTCGCCTGCGGGCAGACCGCCGGCCTGTTCGGCGACATGGCCTCGGCCACACTCGTGGCTCCCGCGACGAGCCGCCGGTATCCCGTGCACTTCGAGATCGTGCATGCCGACGCTGAGAAGCAGGCGGCTGAGCGGCCCGCCTTCGATTTTCACGTGCAGCAGCATGTGGCCATTCCGGCCCCCGACGGCGGCAGGCTCCACGCAGCCGAGCGGCTCGTCTATTCGCTCGACGGCATGGCGATCGCGGAACTCGCGCCGCGGGCGATGTCGGCGGCCACGGCTAAGGCGCTCGCCGCTGCCGGCCTGACCGGCGAAGACGTGAACTTCGTCGTGCCCCACCAGGCCGGCACGGGCATCGTGCGGTTCACCGGCATGAAGCTCGACGAACTCGGCGTGCGCGGCGAACTCGTCAACGGTCTCACGCGACGGACGGGCAACGTGAGTGCCTGTTCGGTGCCCCACGCTCTCAAGCAGACCTGGGGCCGGCTCCGCGGCCTGATCGCCTGCCCGACCGCCGCGGTCGGCAGCCCCGGCCGCCCCGAGGTGCTGCAGGGCTGCATCCTCCTCCGGGCCACACCGCTGCACGAGCGTCAGCCCACCATCGCCGCCTGACGACCCTATGTGACGCGGGCCGCATTCCCTCGGCTCGCGCCACGGGCTTCTCGGCACCGGCACTTCACCCGCTTTGCTCAGTGGCTACTCGGCCTTGCCGCGGCGCTGCGGACGCGATTCGTCATCGCGACGGAAGACGGCGACGACGTCTTCAATCGGCACAACGTACAGCAGGTTGTTCTGCTCGAAGTCCACCGGAATCGAGTTCTTGGGATGGAAGAGCACCTTGTCGTACTTCGCGATCGGGAAGTCGGCGTCCCGCTCGACCTGCAGGCTCACCTCGACCACGCGGCCGGTGATCGTGGGAATCTCGGCCTGATCGGGCAGCACGATGCCGCCCCGCGTCTTGTGCCGGCTCTCGTCCTTGCGGATCAGCACCCGCATTCCGAGCGGTTCGACGAATTCATCCACTGCCATGTCCTCTTTCTTGGCTATTTCGCGGCCGGCGTCATGAAGCTGTCGAACCACGGCTTCACCTCGAGCGTCGCCGACACATACGACGCCCGGTGATCGGCCCGCTCACCCGCCGAGAAAAACTCCACTTGGGTGCTGCCGAGCAGGCGACTGAAATCCGCCACCATCCGCGACACCGCCGGCGGGATCGCCTCGTCGGCGTCGCCGCCGTAGGCCCGCAGCGGCGTCTTGATCTGCCAGCGATACGCGCCGGCGGCTTCGAGCTGCTCCCAGAACCGCCCCCGGCCCGTCGCGGCCCCGACGATGAACTCCGGCCGTAGGAGGGCCGTCACGCCCCCGGGCACGGAGGCGTCGAACTCCGGCCACGAAACCTCGCCATCGAAGAACTTCCGCGAGGCCGCGAGGTGCTCGGGCTTGATCGCCGAGGCTGCGAGCCCCGGCAGCCGGGCGTATTCCTCATGCGCCCAGACCATGTTGCTGATGCAGGCCGCGATCCAGGCGGCATCCTGCGGCCGCGGATTGGCGATCGGCCGGCGGAAGGCGGCCGCCAGGTCGACCGGCGCGCTCACTGTGGCGGCGGCGGTGACCGGGATGCCGAGCGTCTCGAGCCGACGCAGAAACTGCATCGTGCACCAGCCCCCCTGCGACCAACCCCACACGAAGAACTGCGGCGTCGATTGCCCGAGTGCTGCGAGCACGGCCTGCGAGGCCCGGTGGTGGTCGAGCATCGCCTGCACGGTGCTCTGCGGCACCATGTAGCAGTTGGGCAGCTGCGACGGCCCGAGGCCGAAGTAATCGGCGCCGATCACGGCGTAGCCCTGCGAGGCGAAGGCCGCGAGGGCCAGCTGCGTCTCATAGGAGTTGTCGGGGCGGGAGGGCACCTCGTCGCGGCCGAAGACCGTGCCGTGCTGATAGCTCACGAGCGGATGCGACGTGCGGCCGTCGGCGGGGATGGCGAGCAGGCCGCTGCCGAGCGTGGGCTGGTTCTCCCATTCGGGGATCACGGAGTCGAACTGCACCTCGTAGAGCGTCACCGCATGCCGCGGCGCGGCGAACCGGCCCTTGAGGTCGGCCGCGTTCATCGTCGAGCCGCCCATGAAGGCATCGAGCCCCTTGTCGAGGATCGCCGCCAGCCGGGCCTGATCGTAGGTGCCGATTGTCCGATAGCGAACGCCCGCCGCCACCGGTGTGAACGCCTCGTCCGCGGAAACCGGCAGGCACATCGCCAGCACGGCCCACGCGACCGCGAATACGCCCCCGCGCGACCATCCGATGCGTGAACCCGTGGTGAACATTCCTGCTCCTCTGCCACTGTGAACAAGGCCTGCTGCCCCGCATCATGCCCGTAGGAGCACACGCCTGCAAACGGCCCGGCCTCCACACGGCGGCTGGTGCACCTCGCGGGGCTCCGTAGGCCCGTCACGCCGTGACATGCTCTTTGCCGGTCACGGCGTGACCGGGCTACCCATCGTGGGCATGTCACGCCGTGCCATGCTGCCCGCGGGCGGCGCGTGCGGTGGGGCGTTGAGCCGGAAGATGAGGAGCGGCACCTCCATCACCTTCTCGTGATGGAAGGCATGGCCGAAGAGACCCTGTTCGCCGAGGCACTCGCCATGATCGGCCGTCACCACCACCGTCGTCGGGCGGCCGCGGGCGATGAAGCAGGCCAGGAGATCAGCCATGCGACGATCGAGATACTCGGCGCACTGCCGCTGCCGGTCCCAGAGCCCGCGGTCGAGCGTGCCGGCCGCGTCGGGCACGCCTCCCGTGCTGAAGAGGCGACCGAGACTCATTCGGTCGCCGACCGGATCGGCCGCGGCCAGCGGCATCTCCTCGTGGCGAAACGGGCTGTGCGTCTCGCCGAAATTGATGAAGGCAAAGCACGGCCGGCGGCGGGCACGCCGCTCCACCTGCTCGCAGACGAGCTGTATCTGCTCGCGGGCCGCCGTGCCTGTCACCCGAAACCACTCGAAGCCGTCCTGGAGCGGGCTCGGCTTCTCAAACCAGTCCATCGCCGCGGTGCCGAGCGTGGCATAGCCGCGGCGGCGGAAGCCGTCGACGATGCTGACCGTGGCCTCCGGGAACGTCACCAGCGGCCGCACGGCGAGATTGCGGTGCGAGATTCGCCACAGCTGCTGTACGTAGCGGTTGTAGAAGGGCAGCGGCTCGAAGACGTGCGGCAAGAAGCCGTTGAACATCGCCTGATGCGCCGGCAGCGTGTAGGTGGCCATCGCCCAGGCCCGCTGCGCGATGCCATGCCGATCGAGTACCGGCGTGTGGGCCGCGGTGTAGACGTCGTAGCGGCAGGAGTCCCACGTCACGAGCAGGAAGTCTTCGGCGTCGCTGCCCGCCTGGTGCCCGCGGTGCCGCCACTCGTCCCACATCCGCCCCAGCGGCGTGCGCGTGAGCACTCCCATCAGATCGCCTCCCCGCCGATCGGCTGCCGACAGATGGCGACGGTGAACCACGCCGATCCATACACGTCGGCGACCGCCGCCGGCACGATCGGAAAGTCGGCGATGCTCGGAGCCGCGAGGCCGGCGAACTCGTCGCGGTACCACTCGTGCTCGTGAAACCGATTGCGTGGCCGCCCGGCGACGAACGGCGGCGTGGCCGCCCGATCGGGGGTCGACAGGATGAACGTGCCGTTGGCCCCGAGCCTGCGGGCCGCTGCGGCCAGGAGTGCCTCGGGGCGTGGCACGTGCTCGATCGCCTCGAAGCACGAGATCACATCCCAGCCGCCGGCCACATCGGCCAGCTCCTGGCAATCACCAACCACAAACGACACGTCCGCACCGCCATGCCTCGCCTGTGCCCGCGCGACGGCGGCGGCATCGGCATCCACGCCGAGCACGGCGGCCGCCCCGGCGCTCCGGAGCACCGCGGCGCCGTAGCCAGCCCCCGAGCCGAGATCGAGCACGCGGCGGCCGCCGACCCGCTCCGCCGCGAAGAGGTAGCGAGCGAGGTGTGGCGCAGCGAGCTCGGCCCACTGCGGCGCGCCCGGCTCGGCACGTTCGACGTTCATGCGGCCGTGCTCCGCTGGATATCACTCGTGCGACCGCCGGCCACGCGGTCAAGGATCGCGACGAGCCGCGGCCCCCAGGCCTGCACGCTCCAGTGCCGCTCGAGCCGCAGCCGTGCCGCGCGGCCCATCGTGCGCCGCAGCTCGGGGTCGGCTGCGAGCGTCGCGACCGCCCGCCGCCACTCGGCCGGCGTGTCGGCCAGAAAGCCGGTCATGCCATGGTCGATCAGATGGCGATGGATGCCGATCGAGTTGGCCACGACCGGCAGGCCGGCAGCCATGTATTGCAGCACCTTCAGACCGCACTTGCCCGCACTCCAGGGATGATCGGGCAGCCAGGCGATGCCGATGTCGGCGCGGGCGAGGGCGTCGGTCTCGCTCGCCGCCGACCAGGCCGAATGCCGCGCCGGCACGCCGCAGTCGCGATCACGTGCGTCGCAGATGGTATGCAGCCGGAGTTCTGGCACGGCCGCCGCTGCTGCGACGAGGCAGGGTCGGGCATCGGCGAGCGACGCTGCCGTACTTGGGCTACCAATCCAGACGAGCTCGGCAGCGCCTGGCGACCGGTTGTGCGCGGCGAGCCGATACCGGGTCGGATCGACACAGGTAGGCATCAGCTGCGCAGGCAGCCGGCCGCCCCAGGCATCGGCGGCGCGGCGGGGATACTCGGATCCAGCCAGGCAGCCATCGGCGAGACGAACCATCCGCCGAAACCGTGCCAGCCGCACCGGGTCGGCCGCGGCACGAGATGCGTTGCTGTCGCGAGAGTAGATGGCGTCGTCGAAGTCGAAGATGAGCACGCGGGCGGCACGGCGGATGAGCCAGGCCTTCGTGGCGCTGAACAGCCGCCGCTGCACGACGACCGCATCGGCGGCCCGGATCGCCTGCAGCATGGCGGCGAAGTCGCGCAGACCTGGCCGCCGCGGCCAGAGTTTCAGGTTCCAGCTCGCCGCCGCCAACGCGGGCTCAAAGGCGGCCAGCCGGTAGCGGTAGCAGACGAAATCGGCGTCTTCGGTGAGGGCCAGCAGTCGCCGCACGAAACAACCTCCTCGGGTCAGACCACCGTCCACGTCGGCGCAGGATGCACTCCAGCACAGGATCGGCGGCTGAAGGGACTGCGATGCAGTCGGGACGGAAAGGTTTTCGCGGGCCACGCAGCCTTCCCAGGGCAGTGGCGGACTGGGTAGCACACACAACGTGGGCGGTTGTGCCGTGTGAACCGCGGCGGCCCCGGCCACTCCGGATGGAGCCGGGACGGGGCCCGCTCCGAAACCCTCTGCATGCTGCGCTACTCTCTCCGCGACTCAACCGGAACCGCACGGCCGCCACGGATCGCCCTGCTCGTCGATCGCTTCGACGGCCGCGGGGGCGCGGAGACGTATAGCCGCGACCTCGCCGACTGGCTCGCTGCCCGCGGCTGCGATGTCCACGTGATCGGCCGTACCTGCGGGCCGCGCGAGCTGCTGCTGCCTGTCACGTTTCACCAGCTGCCGCCGACCCGTACCTGGGCCGCATTCGTGCACGAGGCACGCAGTGCGATCGCCGCGATCGCACCCGACGTGACCCACGATATGGGCGTAGCCGTTGGCTGCGACGTCTTCCACTCGCACGTCGGCTCACCACTGGCCTGCCAGCAGGCGGCTGACCTGGCCCATTCCGCCTGGTATCGGCCCATCCGGCGCGTCATGCAGTCGGCGGTCCGCCGCCGCCGGATCGCGGCGCGGGCGGCCATGCAGTTCGGGGCGGACGAGGCGCTCTGCATCGCGATGTCGCACCGCGGCGCCGCCGACCTGACCACGCTGCACGGCGTCTCGCCCGGCCGCATCCGGCTCGTGCCCAACGGCGTCGATGCCGAGCGGTTCAATCCGGCGCGGCACCGCGACGCCGGCGCCGCCCTTCGCCGCCGCTGCGGCTTCGCCCCGGACGACGTCGTCGTGATCGGCGTGGCCCACAACCAGCGGCTCAAGGGCATGCCGGTGCTCACCCGCGCGGTGCTCGGCCTGCGACACGAAGGCCTGCCGGTGAAGCTGCTCCTCTGCGGCGGCCGCGCCGCGTCGCCACCCAGCCCCGAGACTGCGATCGTCGAACTGGGCTGCGTGTCGGACATGGCGGCCTGCTACGCCGCGGCCGACATCGCCGTGCAGCCATCGTTCTACGACGCCTGCAGCCTCGCCACACTCGAGTCACTCGCCAGCGGCCTGCCCGTGGTGACAACCCGCGCCAACGGCGCAAGCGAACTGCTCACGCCCGACGACGCCATCGTGCTCGACAATGCCGCCGACGTCGCGACGCTCACCGCGACGCTCCGGCAGCTGGCGACCGACCGCTGGCTCCGGGCCTCGCTGGGCCGCGCCGCCCGCCGCCGGGCACTCGACCTCGGCGTCGAGGCCGCCTTCTCGTCGATCGTCGCCGTATATGGCGAGGTAATCGCCGCCCGCGGCTGCCGACTCGTGTCCATGGACGCCGCAGCCGGCCGCCGCCGCGTCGCCTGACGCCGAACGAAAACCCACCCTCGAGAAGCCCCCATGCGCAAGCAGGGGGATTTCACACGATGCCGCGGGCCTCGAGCAGCGCGACGACGGCATCGACGCACTTGCCGATCGGCCACTCGTGCGTCGGCAGCACGAGGTCGGGCTCGGCCGGTGCGTCGTAGTCGGCCGAGACACCCGGGAAGTTGGCGATCTCGCCCGCATCGGCCCGGGCATAGGTGCCATCGGTGTCGCGTTGCCGACAGGCCTCGACGGGCGCCGAGAGATGAATAACGAGGAACCGCTCGCGGCCCACCCGCTCGGCCGCCTTCTGCCGCACGGATTCGTCGGGCGCGACGAACGCCGCCAGGCAGACGAGCCCGGCCTCGTTGAGGATCCGCGCCACCTCGACGCCGCGGCGGAGGTTCTCGCTCCGCTCCTCGGCAGAGAAGCCCAGATCGCGGCTGATGCCGAGCCGGAGCGATTGACCGTCGAGCACGGTCACCGCCCGCCCCAGGTCGAAGAGCCTCCGCTCGACGGCCCGGGCAATCGTCGTCTTGCCGGAGCCGGTGAGCCCGGTGAAGAGCACGGTCGCCGGCTGCTGGCCGAACCGGGCCGCCCGCTCCTCGTCGCTCACGCCGCTGGCGACCGCCTGCATGTGCTCGGCCGCGGGCTCGTCGTCCCAGTGGGCCTTGCTCCCATCTTCCGGCTCGCGGTCGAGGATCATGCCGGCGGCCACCGTCGCGTTGGTGAGCCGGTCGATCATGATGAAGCCGCCTGTCGCCCGATTCCGCCGGTAGGCGTCGTAGGCGATCGGGCTGGTGAGCGTGATGCCGCAGCGGCCGATCTCGTTGAGGGCGAGCGTGGGCGCAGGCTGCCGGTGGAGCGTGTTGATGTCGACGCGATAGCGGAGGGAGCCGACCGCGCCGGGCACGACCTTGCTCGTCTGCTTGAAGAGATACTGCTTGCCGGGCACGAGCGGCTCTTCGGCCATCCACACGACCATCGCGTCGAACCTGTGATCGACCTTCGGCACGTTGCCGGGCCGCACGAGCATGTCGCCGCGGCTGGAATCGATCTCGTCTTCGAGCGTGAGTGTGACCGACTGGGGGGCAAACGCCTCCTCCAGCTCGCCGTCGAACGTCACGATGCTCTTCACGCGGCTCTTCTTCCGTGACGGCAGCGACATCACTTCGTCACCCGTGCGGATGATGCCGCTGGCGACCGTGCCGGCGAAGCCGCGGAAGTCGAGGTTGGGCCGGAGCACGAGCTGCACCGGGAACCGGAAGTCCTCCATGTTGCGGTCGGAGCCGATGTAGACCGTCTCCAACAGCGGCATCAGCGGCGAGCCGGTGTACCACGGCATGTTCGGGCTGTGGGCGACGACGTTGTCACCCTTGAGCGCCGAGATCGGCATGAAGTGGACGTCGGGCAGTTCGAGCCGCGAGGCGAAGTCGGTGTAGTCGGCCCGGATTCGCTCGAACACCGCCTGGTCGTAGCCGACGATGTCCATCTTGTTGACGGCCACGACGATGTGCTTGATGCCGAGCAGCGACACGATGAACGAGTGCCGCTTCGTCTGCGGGAGCACGCCGTGGCGGGCGTCGATGAGGATGATGGCGAGGTCGGCCGTCGAGGCCCCCGTGGCCATGTTCCGCGTGTACTGCTCGTGGCCGGGCGTGTCGGCGATGATGAACTTCCGCTTGTCGGTCGAGAAGTAGCGGTAGGCCACGTCGATCGTGATCCCCTGCTGCCGCTCGTCCTCCAGGCCGTCGGTGAAGAGGGCCAGATCGACCTCGCCGCCGGTCGTGCCATACCGCGATGAATCCTTCGCGATCGCCGCCAGCTGATCCTCGTAGATCATCTTCGACTCGTAAAAAAGACGGCCGATGAGCGTGCTCTTCCCGTCGTCGACGCTGCCGCAGGTGATGAACCTGAGCAGCTCCTTCCGCTCGTGCTGAGCGAGGTATTCGTCGATGTCGGTGGCGATCAGTGCTGATTGATGAGACATGGACTAGAAATACCCCTCCCGTTTCTTCTTTTCCATGCTGCCGGCCTCGTCGGAATCGATGAGCCGGCCCTGCCGCTCGGAGAACGTCGTCAGGAGCATTTCTTGGATGATCTCGGGGAGCGTGGTGGCATTCGAATCGACCGCGCCGGAGAGCGGATAGCAGCCGAGCGTGCGAAACCGCACCCGTCGCATTTCGGGCACTTCGCCCGGCTTCAGCGGCAGCCGGTCGTCGTCGACCATGATCATCACGCCGTCCCGCCACACGATCGGCCGCTCCTTGGCGAAGTAGAGGGGCACGATCGGGATCTTCTCGAGGTGGATGTATTGCCAGACGTCGAGCTCGGTCCAGTTGGAGAGCGGGAAGACGCGGATGCTCTCGTTCTTCCGGACCTTCGTGTTGTAGAGGTTCCAGAGCTCGGGCCGCTGGTTCTTCGGGTCCCAGCGATGGAACTCGTCGCGGAACGAGAACACCCGCTCCTTGGCTCGGCTCTTCTCCTCGTCGCGGCGGGCCCCGCCGAAGGCGGCGTCGAACCGGTACTTGTCGAGCGCCTGCCGCAGGGCCTGCGTCTTCATCACGTCGGTGTGCACCTTGCTGCCGTGCGTGATCGGATTGATGCCCTGGGCACGGCCCTCTTCGTTCGTGTGCACGATCAGCTTGAAGCCCAGCTCCTTGGCGACGTAGTTGTCACGGAGTTCGTACATGTCGCGGAACTTCCACGTCGTGTCGACGTGCATCAGCGGGAATGGGGGCTTCGCGGGATAGAAGGCCTTCTCCGCGAGCCGTACCATCACCGCCGAGTCCTTCCCGATCGAATACAGCATCACCGGGTTTTCGAACTCGGCCGCCACCTCGCGGATGATGTGGATGCTCTCGGCCTCGAGCTGGCGGAGGTGGGTGAGGTTGTAGGACGTCATCTGGCAATCCAGGGAAGATCGGCGGAGAAAACCGGCGGTTTCGCCACTGTAGGCCAAAATGCTCGCCGACGGCAATCGAAACCGTGGCGGCGGCGCTGTGAATCACGGCCGCGGGAAACCTCTCGCGAATTTCAGGGAGACCGGCGATAATGCCGCGACCACTCACCCCCGGGAGATGCCCATGCTGCCCCGCCTGACCGCCCGATTCGTGATTCGTGGACTCCTCGCGGTGGCCGCCGCGACGCTCGTATCGTTGCCCGACACCGCCTCGGCCCTGCCTCGCGACCGGATTGCCGCCCGTCGGCTGACCCGCATCCTGCCGCCGGGCTCGACGCTGACAATGCCCGCCACCCCCGTGCCGCCCCGCCGGCCGGCCATCGTGCGCGTGCCCGCAAGCCCCGCCGCGCCGCGAGCGGCAGCCTCGCCATCGCCCCGCCCGGCCGCACCGCAGACGGCCGCGAAGTCGGCTGCCCCGGCCACCGCAACGCCGGCCGCCGCAACGCCGCAGCCTGCGGCCACTGCCGCCGCAAAGCCCGCCCAGCCGCCAGTCGCTACCGGCGGTGTGCAGCAGGCTGCCGGCTCGACGCCGACGACGAAGGCTGCGACGCCCACCGGCGCGTGGACGCTCGACGACGCCTCGACTGCCGACGGCACGAAGAGCGTGCTCGTGCCGAGCGGCCCGCAGCCGACGCCCGCCGAGCCGATCGAGCTGCTGCCGACGCCGTAAGCCCGTCACTCCCCCGTAGCCTTGTCACGCCGTGACAAGCTGCTGCTCCGGTCACGGCGTGACCGGGCTACGCGCAACGGCCCTACAGCCCTTCGCGGAGCGCATCCGCCTGCCGGCGGATCGTCCGCAGCTCGCCGGCATCCTTGCGGCCGAGGTTCTTGAGCTGCATCGTCATCCGCTGGTTCTTGGCCAGCAGCTTCTCGTGCCGCGCGAGGAAGTCCCAATACAGCGTCGTGAACGGGCAGGCCTCCGGACCAGTTGCCCGTTTCGGGTCATAGCGGCACCCCTTGCAGGCATTGCTCATGCGATCGATGTAGGCCCCGGTCGCGCAGTATGGCTTCGACGCCATCACGCCGCCATCGCCGAACTGGCTCATGCCCAGCGTGTTAGGCAGCTCGACCCACTCGACCGCATCCACATAGACAGCCAGATACCAGCGATGCACGTCCTGCGGCTTCACGCCCAGCAGCATCGCAAACAGTCCGGTCACCATCAGCCGCTGGATGTGGTGGGCGTAGCCGAAGCGGAGCGTCTGGCCGAGCGCGTCCTTGAGGCAGTTCATCTCCGTCGCCGCGGTCCAGTAGAAGCTGGGCAACGGCTGTTCGGCGCCGAGCGCATTCCGGTCGAGATACTCCGGCATGAACTGCCAGTAGATGCCGCGGACATATTCCCGCCAGCCGAGCACCTGGCGGATGAAGCCCTCCGTGGCCTCGAGCGGCGCCTGCCCTGCCCGCCAGGCCCGTTCGGCCCCCGCGATCACATCCCGCGGGTCGAGCAGCTTCATGTTCATCGCCTGCGAGAGCCGGGAGTGATAGAGCCACGGCTCGCCCGTCCAGATCGCATCCTGATAGCGGCCGAAGCTGGCGAGCCGATGGGCGAGGAAGTCGTCGAGCGCGGCCCGCGCGTCGGCGGGCGTCACGGGCCAGTCGAAGTCGGCCAGTTCACCGGGATGGCTCGCGAACCGCCGGTTTACGAGGTCGATCACGCCGCGGGTGGTCGCGTCGGGTGAAAACCGGACCGGCGCCGGCAGCACGCCCGGCCCGGCCTTTCCGAAGGCGCCGCGGTTCTCGGCGTCGTAGTTCCACTGGCCGCCGGCGGGCTCGCCGTCGTCCATCAGCACGCCGAACTTTTCCCGCAACGGCCGGTAGAAGTATTCGAGCCGCAGCTGCTTGCGGCCCCGGGCGTGCGTCGCGAAGTCGTCACGCGACGCGAAGAAGTGCCGGTCGGGGCGAATCTCGAGCGGAATGCCCGCGGCCCGCGCCGCCTCCGTGATCGCCTCCTGCACCCGCCACTCGCCCGGCTCGACGACGATCAGCTTCTCGGGCTCCTGCTTCGCCTTGCGCAGTGCTGCGAGGCTGGCGGTGAGCGCCGCCGCCAGCGTGCCCGGCTCCTTCGCCTGCGGCTTGACCGTCAGCTCCGTGTACTCGACATCGATGCCCTCGCCCGCGAGCGTGTCGCGAAAGTGCCGCATCGCGGCCAGGAACACCGCAATCCGGGCCTTGTGCGTCCAGACGTGGGTCGACTCCTCGGCCACCTCCGCCATCCAGACGCGATCCCGCCGCCGGTCGAAACCGTCGAATGCGGCCCCCGCGCGGTCGAGTTGGTCGCCGAGCACGAGCACGAGATGACGGGGCATCGGATCACTCCAGGGGGTCGCACGGATCGTACGCGGTCGGCGGCAACCAGCTACTTGCAATAGCATTGCAAGAGCGGTATCGTCCGATTTCCCCCAGGAGAATGCCGCATGTCCGCCCCCCGCAGCCCCGTCGATGCCCGCCTCCCCGTCACCGTGCTCTCCGGCTTCCTCGGGGCCGGCAAGACCACGCTCCTCAACCACGTGCTGGCCAACCGCGAGGGGCTGCGGGTGGCCGTGATCGTCAACGACATGAGCGAGGTGAACATCGACGCCCAGCTCGTGGCCAATCCCCTGGCCACTCCCGCCACGAGCCGCCTCAGCCGCACCGAGGAGAAGCTGGTCGAGTTTTCCAACGGCTGCATCTGCTGCACGCTCCGCGAGGATCTCCTCAAGGAGGTGGCGAACCTCGCCCGCGAGGGCCGGTTCGACTACCTGCTCGTGGAGAGCACCGGCATCTCGGAGCCGTTGCCCGTCGCCGAGACCTTCACCTTCGCCGACGAACAGGGGCAGAGCCTCTCGGACCTGGCCCGGCTCGACACGCTCGTCACCGTCGTCGATGCCAAGAACTTTCTCACCGACTATTGCTCCCGAGATGAGCTCCGTGACCGCGGCGTCGGACTGGACGACAAGGACTCCCGCGACATCGTGCAGCTGCTCGTCGATCAGGTGGAGTTCGCCAACGTGATCGTGGTCAACAAGACCGATCTCGTCACTGCCGAGGATGTCGGCTTCTTGGAGGCGGTGCTTCGGAAGATCAATCCACGGGCGACGCTCGTGCGATCCGCCCGCGGCCAGGTGCCACTTGCCGAGCTGCTCAACACGCGGCGGTTCGACATGGAGGAGGCCGCACATCATCCGGGCTGGCTCGCCGAGGCCCCCGGCGAGCACGTGCCCGAGACCGAGGAATATGGAATCTCCAGCCAGGTGTTCCGGGCGCGTCGGCCCCTGCATCCGCAGCGGTTCTGGAACCTGATCACCGGTCCGGCCTTCAAGGGCGTGATCCGCTCGAAGGGCTTCGTCTGGCTGGCCACGCGGCCCGATTACGCCGGCATCTGGTCGAGCGCGGGCGTCGTGTCGAGCCTGCAGCCCGGCGGCCTCTGGCTGGCCAGCGCGTCGCAGGATGAATGGCCCGACGAGATCGATCCCGACGAGATCGAGGCCATGTGGGAGGAGCCGTGGGGCGACCGAAGGCAGGAACTCGTGATCATCGGGGCCAAGCTGGGGAATCGCGTGCTCGCCGAGCTCGACGGCTGCTGCCTCACCGACGACGAACTGGCGGCGGGGCCGACGGAGTGGCTGACCTTCGACGATCCGTTCCCGGCCTGGGTGATCGGCCGCGGCGGAGAGGACGACGGAGAAGACGACACGGTGGTCGAAGACGAGGCGCCATAGCCCCGCTACCAGCGGGCCTCGACGCCCACGTTGGCTCCGTTGAGAAACACGCTGCCGGTGCTGCGGATTTCCGTGCCGGCGTCGGGGCCGGTGTTCGTCGTGAGATCCCAGGAGTCGGGGGCGAGAGCCACGCCCGTGAGCCAGAACAGGTTGTAGCCGAGCCGCAGCCCCCAGGTGTCGGTGAGCCGGTAGATCAGCGACGCATTCATGTCGGCGATCATGCCCATGCCGAGATCGTCGCTCGACCGTGGCGAACGGAACGGCTCGTCGGGCACGAGCTGGTCGAACATCGACTGCGACTGCGAGAGCACACTGCCGGCGATGCCGATCTTCATCCAGCCCTCGAAGGCCCAGTTCTGCCAGGCCCAGCGGCCGCGGGTGCCAACCTGGGCCGCAAAGAGGTTGGAGCTGGTCTGCACGTCATAGGTGTTGGCAGTCGGATAGCCACCCGGCGTGATCGCCAGCTGGGCCGCTTCCTCGAGGCCGGCCCACCGCACGCCGAGCAGCCAATCGACGTGGCCTCCTTCGTAGCCGGGGCTCCGCTGCCACGGATAGGGCGACCGCCGATCGGGCCCGCCGTCGAACGAGTGGAAGATCGTATTGGCCTCGAGCGAGTTGATCTGCGACCGGTATGACACGTCAGCCCGCTCGCCATCGATGAGGCCGGTGGCTTCCGCGAACCCGGGCTGGCCGCCGGCCTGGAGGATGTCGGCGTCGCTCTCGAACCAGCGATCGACGTCCATGCCGTAGATGCCTGTGTAGCCGACTTCCCAGCCGAGGCTGTCGCAGCCGTAATCGCCGTAGAACAGCCGGGCGCCCGTGCCGATCTGTGAGTCGAGGCCGTTCGCAGTCACGACCGGCACGTTCGTGTCGGTGGCGTTGACCACGAGGGCCTGCTCACGGGTGGCGTTGTTCCGTTGCAGAAAGAGCGCGTCGGCGATGACGTAGCGGCGGGTATCTGCCGACTGCGGCGGCGCTCCGGCAGCCCCCCCGGGAACCCCGGCGACGGCCATGAGCAGGCAGGCGATCGGCAGCAGCTTGGAACAATCCATACGACCTGTTTCTTCGGCACCACCGTCAGGGGGCATGAGAATCGTT
>JAPOJV010000127.1 GCA_029978085.1 bacterium | reverse complement strand
GACCGTGGGTCTCGACGCGCCGCTGCCTGCCGCCGGCGAAGTGACCGTCGAGCCGCTCTTCGCTGGCGACGCCCGGGCCCTGCCCGTGATGCGACACTCGGCGGCCCACGTGATGGCCCGGGCCGTGATGCGGCTCTTCGAGGGGGTCGAGCTCGCCTTCGGCCCGACCGTGGGCGAAGGCTTCTATTACGACATGCGGGCCTCCCGCCCAATCACCGACGAGGACCTGCCGGCGATCGAGGCCGAGATGAAGCGGATCATCGAAGCCGACGAGGCCTTCGAGCGAGTGGAGGTGCCGCGGACCAAGGCCGTCGAGATCGTCCGCGACCTCGCCCAGCCGCTCAAGGTGGAGCACATCGAGACGGGCCTCGCCGAGCACCCCACGCTCTCCTTCTACCGCCAGGGGGAGTTCGTCGATCTCTGCCGCGGCCCGCACGTGCCGAGCCCCGGTTGCATCGGCGCCTTCAAGCTCACGAACATCGCCGGTGCCTACTGGAAGGGGGACGCGAACAACGCCCAGCTCCAGCGGCTCTACGGCACGGCCTGGTTCTCGCAGGAGGATCTCGACGCCCATCTGGCGGCGCTCGAAGAGGCCCGCCGCCGCGACCACCGCGTGCTTGGCAAGCAGCTCGATCTCTTTACGACGAGCCCGCTCGTCGGGTCGGGCCTCGTGCTCTGGATGCCCAAGGGGGCGATCCTGCGGAGCACGCTCGAGAGCTTCGTCCGTGACGAGCTGGCGGCCCGCGGCTATCAGCCGGTCTACACGCCCCACATCGGCAAGGTCGATCTCTACAAGATCTCGGGCCACTATCCGTATTACGCCGACAGCCAGTTCAAGCCGATCGTGATGAGCGACGACGAGCAGTATCTGCTCAAGCCGATGAACTGCCCGCACCACACGATGATCTACAAGGCGCGGCCCCACAGCTACAAGGATCTGCCGCTGCGGCTGGCGGAGTTCGGCACGGTCTACCGCTACGAGCAGTCGGGCGAGCTCGGCGGCATGACGCGGGTCCGCGGCTTCACGCAGGACGACGCCCACATCTTCTGCACGCCGGAGCAGGTGGAACAGGAAGTCGAGGGCTGCATCGACTTCACGCTCAAGGTGCTCGAGAGTCTGGCCTTCGACAACTTCCGCGTGCGGCTCGGCTTCCGCGATCCGAAAAGCGACAAGTACGTCGGGCCGCCGGAGCGGTGGGCAGAGGCCGAGGCGGCGATCGAGCGGGTGGCTCGGCGGATGAACCTGCCGGGCTGCGAGCCGGAGCCGGGCGAGGCCGCCTTCTACGGGCCGAAGATCGACTTCGTGGTGAACGACTCGCTCGGCCGCGAGTGGCAGCTCGGCACCGTGCAGCTCGACTACAACCTGCCGAGCAAGGAACGCTTCGATCTCGAATACATCGGTGCCGACAACGCGAAGCATCAGCCGGTGATGATCCACCGGGCGCCCCTGGGCAGCATGGAGCGGTTCGTGGGCGTGCTGATCGAGCACTTCGCCGGGGCATTCCCGCTCTGGCTGGCTCCGGAGCAGGTTCGCGTGATCCCGGTGAGCGAGAAGAGCGAGGCCTATGCCCAGCAGGTGAAGGCGAGGCTCGAGGCCGCGGGCCTGCGGACGGGCCTCGATCTCGCTGCCGAAAAACTCGGGGCGAAGATCCGCACGGCGCAGCTGGAGCTGATTCCGATGATGGTGGTGTGCGGCCCGCGGGACGAGGCGGCCGGCACGGTGAGCCTCCGCGACCGGGTGGACGGCGACCTCGGCGCGATGAGCCTCGACGCGGCGATCGAGCGGCTGCGGGACGAGAACGCCCGCCGCGCGGTCCGCCACAAGCCGAAGCCCCTGGCGATGCCGAGCAGCTCGGCCGCCGGCGAAGGCGGCGCCGACTACTGACACACGCGATGCCACGGTTCGCGATCCTCGAGCACACCGGTGCCCCCGACGACCCCGCCGGGCGGCACTACGACCTGTTGCTCGAGGCGGGCGACGCCTGCCGCACCTGGCGGCTGGCCGAGCTGCCAGTGCCAGGCGGACCGCCGGTTCCCGCCGTCGAGCTGCCGCCGCACCGGCTCGCGTGGCTCGACCACGTCGCCGGCGAGGTCTCGGGCGGCCGGGGCTTCGCCCGCCGAATCGCCGCAGGCGAGTATGTCGTGGGAATGAGCGACGCGACCAACCTGATGGATGCCACGCGGCTTGCGGTTCAGCTCACGAACACCATTGAGCCAACTCGCGTCGTTCTGGCTTACGACGCCGCCCGTTGGATTGCCGCGCGCGAGTAGTCGCTGACGACTCGCGATGCACGCTGATGAGGGCAACCGCCGAATGGCGCCGGGCCGACACTTGACGTGCCCTCGCACCGAGGGATACAACCCCCGCCCGTCGACTCCTGGATCGTCGTTTCCTTCGGGACGCAACGACCGGCGTTTGATTTCCTACCACGATCCGCAGCCCGCCAGATATTCGGCCTCCCTCCCTCCTGGAGGCCGCAGGAGGATTCCATGGCCCGCGCTCGCCGCCGCAGATCTGCCACCCGCACTTCACTCCGGCCCGGGATCGCTCAGCCCCCTCGGAGGCCGAGCATCGTTGGCCTCGGCGGGGCCGAACGGCTCGAAACGCGGCAGATGCTTGCCGTTCTCTACTGGGATCCGGACGGTGTTTCCACGAACAACGTGATCGCCACCGGCGCCGGCCTGGGGGGCTCGGGCACATGGACGGAGGCGGGGGCCGCGGTCTGGTTCAACCCAGCGTTGAACGGCGGAGCCGGAGGCTACGTGAGTTGGAACGGTTCGCTCGGCGACACGGCCGTGTTCACCGGGCCGGCCGGTGGCACGGTCACGATTTCTGGCGGAGTCAGCGCCGCTGCCGTGGAGTTCCGTGGGGACGGGTTTCTCGTGACCGGCGGCAGTTTCACGACGGCCACGGGCGGCAGCACGTTCACGGCGACCGCGGCTGGTCGCTTCGACACCCCGATCGCCGGAACCGGTGGTCTCACAAAGGCGGGAGCCGCCTCGCTCACGCTGGGGGCGGCCGTCAGCACCTACACGGGCTCCACGCTCGTGTCGGCCGGGATGCTCGACGTGCGGGGTAAGATCCAAAGCCATGTCAGCGTAGCAGGTGGCAGCGTTCAGGGCGTGATGTTCTACGACCCTGATCTGGCCTTGGCGGTCCGCGAAGCCTTGGGCGTGGATCCGAATACCTGGCTGACGCCTGCACTGCTCGGCCAGTCGCCGCCGCTCACCTCTCTGACGGTCAACGGCAACGGGGTGGGCGATCTGACAGGCATCGCGAGCCTCTCGGCCCTGACATCGCTCGAATTGATTCCGGGCGATTACGCCGCCACTCCACAGGGCCTCTCCTCGCTCGCGCCACTCGCGGGGCTCACGAGCCTCACTTCCTTGTCGCTCCACGACGTCGGCCTCACCGACGCCGCCCTTGCCACGCTCCCGGCGCTCCCCGGGCTGACCCGGCTCGACGTCCGCTACAACGCCCTCTCGGCCGTGCCTACGGCCGTGGCGAGCCTCCCACGACTCGGAACGCTCTTCGTCCACGGCAATCCATTGCTCACCTCATCGCTCACCGAGAGCCCGCCCACGGGCCTGGCTGCACTCAAGGGCAAGGCGATCGACGTCGATGTCGCCCCCAACCGCCCGGAGTTGGCCACGACTATCAAGGACCTCGCAGAACGCCTCTATCTCCTGCCGCTGAAGATGCTGGAGTACGTGACCAACACGATCGCCTTCCAGCCGTACACCGGCGCCATGAAGGGCCCGCTGGCGACGCTGCAAACGAAGGCGGGCAACGACTGGGATACGAACTCGCTCTTGGCGGCACTGTATGCAGAGGCGGGTATTGCGTCGCGCTACGTGGCAGGGGTGATCGAGGTTACGGAATCGCAGCTTCGCGACTACGTGGGCACTCGCGACACGTCCGCAGCCGCAAACATTCTCGCCGCGGCGGGTCTCCGCCTCGGTAACGATCCACCGGAGACCTGGTTCGCACACACCTGGCTTGAGGTCTTCGTGTCGGTCCCGGCGACGGGCTTGCAGACCTGGGTGCCGATCGACGCCTCCTGGAAAATGCGGGATTACCGGCCGGGGCTGCCGGGGGTCCTCACGAGCGTGCCGTTCAATCCACTCGAACCCGACTACCTCACGAATCCCGAGTGGCAAAAGAAGTCCACCGCCGACTACTACGAGGCCAAGGTCGCGGCCTGGCTGGCCCAGCCCCAGAACCGGCCCGATCTCACGATCGCCGACGTCGGCTACGACGGCCCGATCCGCCAGCAGTCGTTCCCGGTGCTACCGACAAGTCTCCCGTATGCCGTGGTCGGCCAGCCGCCCGCCACCGAGACGGACCGGCCGAGCGCGATCCCGGTCTCTGCCAAGTACACCGTCACCATCAAGCTGGCTAATGGCGGCTCGCAGTTGTTCGGGGCGGATGGCAAGACGCTCACGCTGGCCGATGTCGCACTGAGCCGCCTCACGATCGACCCCGGCCCTGACTGGTCGGAAACCAGTCAAACGGCCCGGCCCGTCCTCCGCCGAGATGGGGTCGAGGTCACCGCCGCATCTACTGCCGTCCCGGCCACAACAGCCCTCTCCCTCACGATCACCGTCACGGCACCGGCCGGTGGCTTCACCTACTCGCGCACGTTCCGCCGCAACGCCGACCGATTCATCGCAATCGGCCTCGACGCCAACCAGTTCTCGGAGTCGCTGCTGGCCAGTAAGCGCGGCATCGTCAACGCGCAACAGCTCAATCAGGCCAATGGCGCGGCGGTTGACCGCGACCAGGCCGTCGGCGGCCTGCTCGATCTCGCGATCGCGCAGTATTTCACGGCAGCCAACGCCGACGAGGCTTCGCTCGCGGCCCTCACCTCGGCCGTGCCTGACCGCAGGATCGTGGCGCTCGGCATCGCCACGAGTGCCGCTGTGCTCTCGACCACCGCAACCGCCGGCCTGCAGTTTCCTTATCGGCCGACCGACATGGGGATCGACGTCCCGGCCAATGTGAACGGCGGGTTCGCGATCGACGCCGCCGACCCCGCGATCGACCTCAATCGCAATCTGCTCTTGGGATACACGAATTCCGCGCTCGAGGGACTCGTGCTCGAGGAGCTGACGAACTTCGAGAGCATCTCGACGATGAAGGCGTTTCAGCTCGCTGCGGCGACTGCTGGTGGCACGTCAAACCTCGTCGAGATCAACGCCGGCAATGTGGATCAAATCGGCGGATTGCTGCCTGGGACCGCCCCCAAGTGGGTAGCGATCCGCAACAAAATCGTGGAGTATGTCCGAGACGGCATGCGCGGAGTCGACGATTACGCGGGAGTGACGTTTCGGGTCCTTGTGCCCAGGACCATGAGCAGGATCGGCAGCGGCGCGACGCAATGGAGTGGTGTGGGGTACACCCTCACGTGCGTCACGAGCGATCCGACAAAGGCGGCTCTCAACGGCCAGACGGTCGGCTACATCATCCACGGCGGCATCGGCAATGCGCTGATTTCCTATGGCGGCGCCGCATCGAAGGTTGCGGTCGCGTTCCCGGTCATCAAGGGGACTGCGACTGCGAACAACGGCAACAACTACGCGGGCGACCCAGTCAACGTCGCCAATGGCAACGTCTACCACGAAGAAACCGACGTCGAGATCCCGAACCTCGGCGTGCCCCTGGCCTTCCGACGCCGGTTCGATTCGATCAACACGGTCTCCGGCCTGGCCGGTGCTCTAACAGCCTGGTCCGACCGCGGCATGGGTGAGGGCTGGTCGTTCACGTATTCCGATCGCCTGGAGATTGGCAACAACGGATTTGTGACGTGGTTCACCGACGACGGGATGAGGCTCGAGTTCCAGAGGTGGCAAGTCCCGATGCTCGCCCCCGCGCAGGGCGACTATCTGACACCAGCTGGCGTCTTCGGCGGCCTGACGGGCTCGTCGGCCACCGGTTTCACCTGGAAAGACTTCGACGGCAACACGACGTCGTTCGGCCCAGCCGTCGGCGGCTTCTGCCCGATCGTGTCGAAGAGCGACCGGTTCGGCAATGGCGTGAAGATCGACTATGTCACCGGCAGCACCCGCATCGCCAGGGTCTCCGATCTCCGCGACGCGAACCGCTGGCTCTCGTTCTCGTACAACGGCAGTCGCATATCCGCGATCAGTGACTTCACCGGCCGCACGTGGGCCTACACGTACACGACCGATAGCCGCCTCCAGACAGTGACCGCCCCCATCCCCGCTGCCGGCCTCGCCGCCCCGGTGGTTGGCTACGAATACTACCCAGACGCCGCCCGCCGCGGCCTCTTGAAGAGCGTCACCGACCCCGCCGGCAAGGCCACATCCTGGGAATACTACGCCAATCGCCGCGGCTTCCGCGTCACCGACACCGAGAAGCTCACGCACAGCTTCACCTACAACCTCCATCGCCGGCAGTCGGCCTTCATCGACGAACGCGGCAACGCCTTACGCTACTCTTACGACGACCAGGGCAACCTGCTGGAGCTGGAGCAGCCCGACCGCACGACCGAGCGATCCACATGGAACTCGCGCGGCCTGAAGCTCACGTCTACCGACGCCTACGGCTTGACCACCGTCTTTGCCTACGACACAGCGTCAGGCAAGGTCACGAGCGTCACCGATCCGGCCGGCAACGTCACAACCACCACCTACACCACGGGCACGTTCCGTGACGTGGACACGATCACTCGGCAGAACCGCCCGAACGACGCCTCCGACGACGTGTCCACGAAGTTCACGTACGACGCCTCCGGCTTCCTCACGAGCCAAATCGATGACTTCGGCCCGGGCCGGCTCAACTCCACGACGTCATACACGCCAACAACCAACAACCGCGGCCTGGTGCAGTCGGCCGTCTCTCCTCGAGGCTTCGCAACGAGTTTCGCCTACAACGCGGCCGGCCAGATGCTCTCGCAGTCGGCGAATGCGGCGCCGGGCGTCGCTGTGACGCAGTCGTTCGCCTACGATTCGCGCGGCAATCTCACCTCCCGCACCGACGGCAACGGCAACGTCACGTCGTTCACCTTCGACGCCCTCGGCCGCAAGACATCAGAGACGTCGGCCGACCCCGACGGCGCGGGCCCGCTGCCCGCGATCTCAGCGACCTACGCCTACGACACCTCCGGCAACCTGACGTCTACCACGCGCGGTGACGGCCGCATCACCCGCACCGCGTATGACCCGCGGCAGCGCGAGCTACGGCAGACCGCCGCCGACGGCACCTACGCGCTCGTCAGCTACGACCCGGCCGGCAACAAGGCCACCGAGACCGATGCGTTGGGCCGCATCACGCGCTACGTCTACGACGCCCGCAACCGGCTCGTGGCCACGGTGTTTCCCGATGGCACATCCACCCGCCTGCGGGTCGATGGCGGCGGCCGAATCGTCGCCACGGTTGACCAGGCCGGCAACACCACGACCACGGCCTACGACACGCTCGGCCGGAAGATCCGCGAGACGCTCCCTGACCCCGATGCCGCGGGCCCGCTGGCCGCTCCCGTCACCACCTGGGCCTACGACTCCCGCGGCAATCTCGCCTCCGTGACGCCCTTCTTCGTCGGCCAGTCCGGCGTGGCCGCTGGCGACGCCGCCTGGTCCACTCACTACGAGTACGACGCGCTCGGCCGCAAGACGAAGGAGACCGAGGCCGACCCGGATGGCACTGGCCCGCTCCCTCGTCCCGTCACGATCTTCTCGTATGACGCCAACGGCCAGCTTGTATCTGTCACCGATCCCCGCGGCTTCACCACGACCTCCGTCTACGACCAGCTCGGCCGCAAGATCACGGAGACCTCCCCCGATCCCGACGGCACGGGCCCCCTCGTGCCGCTCGTGAAGCGGTATGTCTACGACCTGGCGGGCAACCTCCGGTTTGAAGTCGCCCCCGGCGGCGCGAACGAAAACGACGTCTCGTTCACCACCGAACACGTCTACGACGCCCTCAACCGCAGGATCCGCACGACCCTGGCCGATCCCGACGGCGCGGGCGGCCCCCTCGCCGGGCCCGTCACCGCCCAGACCTACGACTCGAGCGGTCGGCCGTCGGCCCTGACCGATGCCCTCGGCCGAGTGACCACCACCACCTACCGCAGCACCGACCGGGTGCTGCGGGTCACCGCCCCCGATGGCTCGTTCACGACTCGCATCTACGACGCCGTCGGCAACATGGTGTTCACTGTTGAAGCAGTCTCCTCTGAATCCCACGGCCGCCGCACGTTCACCACATTCGATGCCCTGAACCGCCCGATCGCAGTCCGCTCACCGCGGCCCGACGCAGCCTCGGCCACCCCCGTAACGACCTCCGTCTACGACGTCACCGGCAACCTCGTCCGCTCGACCGACGAGCTGGGCCGCACCACGTGGAGGCAGTACGACGCCCTGGGCCGGCTCACGGCCGAGACGAGCCCCCTGGGCCGATTCGCCGGTGATCCCCAGGCCACAACCCGCACCGAATACGACGCAGCGGGCCGCGTCACCGCCACCATCGACGAGCTCGGCCGCCGCACCGACACCGTCTACGACAGCCTCGGCCGGAAGATCCGCGAGATCGGCCCCGACGCCGGCCTCGGCCGGCCCATCACGCACTACGGCTACGATGCGGCCGGCAACCTGCGGTTCACAACCGACCCACGCGGCTTCGCCCTCACCGACGCCGGCTTCGAGCGGCCGGCGCTTGCCGCGGGCACGTTCCAATACAGCCCGACCGGCACCGCCTGGACGTTTGTGGGCTCCTCCGGCGTCTCCACTGACGGCAGTGCGTTCACCGCCGGCAATCCTGCCGCCCCCGCCGGCGGCCAAGTCTTGTTCATTCAGGCCGCCTCATCCGCCACCCAAGACGTCCCCGGCTGGCAGGCCGGCTCCTACGTCATCTCCTTCCGGGCCGCCCGCCGCGGCAACTGGGGCGGCGTCAACGACGTCCGCGTCCTCATCGACGGCCAGGCCGTCGGCACGTTCAAGCCCGCAAACACCTCCTACGACAGCTTTACGACCGCCCCCTTCACCGTTACCGCCGGTTCCCACACGATCCGACTCGAGGGCGTCAACTCCGCCGGCGGCGACATCTTCATCGACGACATCCGCATCGAGCTCGCGACTCCGGTCCTCACTGACGCCAGCTTCGAGCGGCCGGCGCTTGCCGCGGGCACGTTCCAATACAGCCCGACCGGCACCGCCTGGACGTTTGTGGGCTCCTCCGGCGTCTCCACTGACGGCAG
>JAPOJV010000131.1 GCA_029978085.1 bacterium | reverse complement strand
TCCCAGCCCACGAGCGTGTCGCCGGTATTGGCGTCGATCGACCCGAGGAAGCCCTGCATGCCGGCATACTCCAGCTCATGCTGCATCTCGTGGCCGGCGAGCGTGGCGTGGTTGGTCTCGATGTTCATCTTCACGTGCTTCTCCAGGCCGTAGGCCCGCAGGAAGTTGATGCACGTGGCGCAGTCGAAGTCGTACTGGTGCTTGGTTGGCTCGCGGGGCTTGGGCTCGAAGTAGAACTGGCCGGTGAACCCGATCTCCTTCGCGTAATCCACCGCCATGTGCATGAACGCGGCGAGATGCTCGACCTCCCGCTTCATGTCGGTGTTCCAGAGGCACTGGTAGCCCTCGCGGCCGCCCCAGAACACATACCCTGCCCCGCCGAGCCGGTGCGTCACCTCCATCGCCTTCTTTACCTGGGCCGCCGCATAGGCGAACACCTCGGCATTCGGGCTCGTCGCGGCCCCATGCACGTAGCGGGGATGCGAAAAGAGATTCGCCGTGCCCCAGAGCAGCTTCTTGCCCGTCCGCTGCTGGGCCTTCTCCAGGGCGTCGGCCACGGCGTCGAAGTGTGTGTTGCTCTCGGCGAGCGTCGCCCCCTCGGGCGCCACGTCGCGGTCATGGAAGCAGTAGAAGTCGCAGCCGAGCTTGTCGAGGAACTCGAACGCCACATCGACCCGCTTCAGCGCCGCCTTCAGCGGATCGCTCTCCGTCTCCCACGGCCGCACCATCGTGCCCGGGCCGAACGGATCGCCGCCGGTGCCCCGCATCGTGTGCCAGTAGGACACGGCGAACCGCAGGTGGTCGCGCATCGGCTTGCCTTCCACGAGCGCGTCGGCGTCGTAGTGCCGGAAGGCCAGCATGTTCTTCGTGGACGGCCCCTCGTAGCGAATTTTCCCGATGCCCGCGAACGCTTCCGCACCTGCCATGAACGCTTCTCCGCTGTGAGCACTATGTGACCGAAAGATGCCACAGATATAGCGGGATTCCGTCCGTTTGTCGCCGGGGGCGGGGAAAGCCGCGGGGCGACCTCCTGTGGTGTGGGTCGGGGTTGCCCACGCTCCGTCGCCGGACGCTCGCTACGAGCCGCATGGTGGGGGTCGGGGTTGCCCGTGCCATCTCGCCGGACGCTCGCTACGGACATCCTGTCCTTCGCTCGCTCGATGCTGACTGCGCTTCGCCATCCTGGCTGCGCTGGTCAGCAAACGCCGGCTCGATTGGCACGGGCAACCCCTCACGTCGTCGATGCTGCGCGCGTCAGCCGCAGAGCGGGAGGGCACGGGCGATGCGGGCGAGGGAGCGGTCGCGGCCGAGGATCGCGAGGCAGTCGTAGAGGCCGGGGCCGACCGTCTTGCCCGTCACCGCCACCCGCACGGCGTGCACGAGGTCGCCCACCTTCACGCCGGCCTGCTCCACCACGCCCTTGAGCGCGGCCTCGAGGCCCGCCGGCTCGAAGGGCTCGACGGTTTCGATCGCCTTCCCGAAGGCCGCCAGAAGATCCTTCACGCCGGGCTTCGCGAGCCGCTGCTGCACCGCGGCGGCGTCGAGCGGAGGCTCGGCGACGAGGAAGAAGTCGGCGTAGGCGAGGATGTCGCCCGCCACCTTGAGCCGGTCGCCCGAGGCCTCGATCACCCGCCGGACGGTCTCCACCGCCTCGGCCGCGGGCGGGTCGGACACGAGGCCGGCTCGGGCAAGGAACGGCAGCATCAGGGCGAGCTTCTCGTCGGTCGAGAGCGTCGCCATGTAGTGGTCCTGCACGGCCCACAGCTTCTTGGGATCGAAGCTCGCCGGTGACGAGTTGATCCGCTCCAGTGTGAAGTGCTTGATGAGTTCGTCGCGGCTGAAGAACTCCGTCTTGTCGTCGTACGACCAGCCGAGCAGCGTGAGGTAGTTGTCGATCGCCCAGGGCAGGTAGCCCACCTCGCGGTAGAAATCGACGATCACCGGATTGAACGTGTCGGCCTCGGCCTTCACCCCCATTCGTTCGGCGATCTTCAGGCCGTGCTCCATCACCTGCTTGAAGTCGTTGTTCTTCAGGTACTGGGCCAGCTTCCGCTTCGAGAGCTTCGTGCGGCTCCCCGGCTCGGCGACGAGCGGCAGGTGGGCGTAGGCCGGCAGCGGATAGCCGAGCGACAGCGCGATGAAGGCCTGCCGCGGCGTGTTGGAGAGATGCTCCTCGGCCCGGATCACGTGCGTGATCGCGAGATCGTGGTCGTCGACGACGCTCGCGAGGTGATAGAGGCACGAGCCGTCGGCCCGCTGGATCACATGGTCCTGCTCCCGCTCCCAGGCGAACTCAACCCGGCCGCGGACGGCATCGTCGATCACGAGCGCGCCCTCGCGGGGCATCTTGAGCCGCACGACGCTCGCCCGCCCCTCGGCCTCGAAGCGTTGCGCCGTCTCCGCGTCGAACGCGGCGAACCGCCGGCTGTAGAGAAACGGCTTGCCGGCGGCCTGAGCCGCCTTGCGCTCCTCGTCGAGTTCCTCCGGCCGCGCAAAGTCGCGGTAGGCGTGGCCCGTGGCGAGCAGCTTCTCGGCCGCGGCCTTGTGACGATCGGCCCGCTGCGACTGGAAGTAGGGCGCATGGGGGCCGCCCACGCCCGGCCCCTCGTCCCAGTCGATGCCCAGCCACTTCAGACCCGACAGGATCGGCTCGAGGGCCTCGTCCACGTTGCGGGCCACGTCGGTGTCGTCGATCCGCAGGATGAACTGGCCGCCGTGCTGCCGCGCGAAGAGCCAATTGAACAGCGCCGTCCGCACGCCTCCGATGTGCAGGTAGCCCGTGGGGCTCGGAGCGAATCGGGTGCGAACGGTCATGGGACGACTCCTGCGGGACGAGACAGGCCGCGACTATCGCGGGCCGCGCGGCCCCGCGTCAATCCGCGGCCACCAGCTCAGGCGGCTGCTTCGCGCATCCGGGCCAGCTTCTTGAGCCGCTTCCGCTCGGCCTTCGAGAGATGGCGGTGCTCGGGTTCGCTACCGTCGGTGAACGCCGTCTCGTCGGACTCCTCGTCAGTTGTCGTGAAGTCGGGCGTCTCGTCGTCGACCGCCTCCTCCACCTGCTCCTCGCGGCGCCGCTGGGTCGCGGCGGCCTGCTCGGCCCGCGCCGGTTTCGCAGCGGCACGGTCGGCGGCCGGCTTCCGGACCGGCAGCCCGCGGACCTCGCGGATCACCGACCGGGCCGCCGTGAGCATCGCGATCACCGCGAATGCGGCGGCCAGCGACCAGAGCGACGCAGCGGCGACGGCGTGCAGCGGCCAGCGCGGGCCAATCCACAAGGCAGCGGCCGATCCGCCCCACGATGCGACCGCGGCGGTGAGCCAGAAGGCGGTGCCCAGCCGTTCGTGCAACGGCAAAACCGCCCATAGGGCGACGAGGCCATACGCCAGGCCGGCCACCGTGAACCACCAGCCGGCCCCGCCCGGACCGAACGCGATGCCTGTGGCATCGGTGGCCACGGCAGCCACCAGCGCGCCGATCGGCACGACGCCGGCGCAGGCCGTGACCACAAACAGCCCCGCCAGCCAGCCCCAGGCGCGGTAGCGGCCGTGGTAGTCGTCGCGGCGGTGCCGCCGCATCAGCCGCACGATGCAGGCGATCACGGCCGCTGCGAACAGAAACACCTGCCCCAGCCACGCCTGCAGCGAGGCGATCGACTGCGGATCGACGCAGGCCTCCACGGCGCGGAGCGTGCGGGCGAACCGGCCTGTCGCCGCGATCGGCTTCATGCCGAACACGGCCTCGCAGGCGCCCAGGGCGATGCTCCCCGCGATCGGCAGCAGGATGGCAATCATGGCCAGTGACAGACCGCCCGCAGTCGTGGGGAGGAGCACGGCCGGTCCGCGCTGCCGCTCCGGTGCGGCCTCGGCTGCGTATTCAGCCGGCGCGCGGGCCGTCGTGCCCGCGGCGGCTTCACCCGCCGGCGCAGACCGTTTCCACGACA
Source organism: bacterium (assembly GCA_029978085.1). Taxonomy (GTDB): domain Bacteria; phylum Planctomycetota; class Planctomycetia; order Pirellulales; family UBA1268; genus QWPN01. The sequence goes on along the minus strand of JAPOJV010000131.1, from coordinate 4,922 downwards.
CGAGCATCCGCCGCCGCTGGTCGCGGCGCGGGGAACTGGCGATCGACATGCAAACCCCGAATCCATCCGTGGCATCTCAGGATGCTCGGCATCCCGCGCGGACGACGAGGGCCTCATGCCCCGCGCAGTCGCGTCCGCTCTGATGGTGTTCGGCCGATCACGGCGATGGGATTCACGCCGCTGCCGTCACGCTGCCGCAACAGGCATCCCGGGCATGGTCGGCACGGTCGCTCTCGTGGGAGCCGTGGGCAGCATCGGTACAACCGGCAGGGTCATGGACGGTGTCGTGCGTGGCGGGGCTGATTTGCCGGTCAGCCGCGGGTGGGCTACGATCCCGCGATCTTCTTCCATAGCCCCGCACGGAGAACCGACCCATGGCCTACACGCTGCCCGCGCTGCCCTACGCCTTCGACGCCCTCGAGCCGTCGATCGACGCCCGCACGATGGAGATCCACCACGACCGGCACCACAAGGCCTACGTCGACAACGTCAACAAGGCGCTCGAGGCCCACCCCGAGCTCGCGGCGCTGCCGGTGGAGAAGCTGATCGCCGACCTCGAGAAGGTGCCCGAGGCGATCCGCACCGTCGTCCGCAACAACGGCGGCGGCCATGCCAATCACACGCTCTTCTGGGAATCGCTCGGCAAGGGCAAGGGGGGCGAGCCCGCCGGCCATCTCGGTGAGGCGGTTCGCTCGGTGTTCACCAGCTTCGAGAACCTCAAGACGGCGCTCTCCGACGCCGCCATGAAGCGGTTCGGCAGCGGCTGGGCCTGGCTGTCGCTCGACCCCAAGGGCAAGCTCCTCGTGGAGAGCACGGCCAACCAAGACAGCCCGATCATGCACGGCAACGTGCCGCTGTTCGGCATCGACGTCTGGGAGCACGCCTACTACCTCAAGTACCAGAACAAGCGGGCCGATTACGTCGCCGCAATCTACGACGTGATCGACTGGGACGCCGTCGGCAAGCGGTTCGCCGCCCACAAGAAGTAAGCCGCCTTCCCGAACCTCCCAGATTCACGTCTTGGCACCACGGCAACCGCATGGCCTGGCGCTGGCGTTGACTCGGCCTCCGGACGAACCCTATTCCCCCGCCTCGCGGAGGATGGTTTTCGTCCGGAGGCTTTTTTCATGAACGCGGTTCGCACGGTGCGGCGGAGTCTGGGCCATGGGGCGGTCATGCTGGCGGTTGCGCTGGCGGCGACCAGTGGCTGCAAGAGCGGTTCCTGGGGAGCCAAGCCGTCGTGGTGGACGCTGGGAGGCACCGGCGGCACCGATCCCGCGACGCTCGCGGCTGCTCCGGCGTTTTCCGACGACGTGACCAAGCCCTCGGCGACCGCGAAGCCGTATCCGACGACGTCCACGCCGGAGGGCTACGTGCTGGCCAACTCAGGCAATGCAGCCGCTGAAGCAGCCGCGGGCCCAGCTGCGGCGTCGCCGGCCCCGATCACCTACGGGTCGACCCCGCCCCCTGCCGCGGCCGCCCCGGCCACGATCGCAGCCGCCCCCATCAGCTCGCCTGCCACCGCAACGCAGCCAGGCCTCACGCCTCCGGCATCACCACTCTCCTCGATCGCGCCGCAGGTCGGTCCCTACGCCGCCCCTCCGGCTGCCGGCCCGCCTGAGTCCGCCCTACCGACAACGCCGGGCGCCGGTCTGGCTGCGGTGCCATCCGCCCCGGCAGCGGCGCCGGCCGGCTCGGGCTTTTCGGCCCCGCCGTCATCGTTCGACCCATCGGCCCGGGTAGCTGACGCCCGCGGCGGGTCATCGTGGCCGTCCGCGGCACCGGCGACGACCGACGCGGGCGGGTCGCGCTACGGCGCCGCGACGGGCAGCCGCTTCTCCGGCACGACCGGCGTGCCTGACGCCACGGCAGCGCAGCCCACGTGGACGCCTTCGGCGATCGACGCGCCCCCCGCGACCCCTCCTGCAACTGCCGCCCCATTCACGCCCTCCGCGCCGGCCGCTCCGGCGGCGTTCATGCCGCCCTCCGCAGAGCCAGCAGCAGCGACTGAAACAACGCCGCCAGCCCGCCGTCCCAACCCCGGCTATCGCCCCGGTGGCACGTCGAGCTACCGGTCCAGCCGTGACATGCTCGGCGGCGAAGGGTCGATCCAGCCCGTCAGCTTCGACTCGCCCCCTCCCTCGACGCCGTAGTCCACATGCTCCGCATGTGGCCCACGGTGGAAACACCGCAGGCCCGAGCTATTCCGCTGCAGGCCCGCCAACCTCTGCCCGAATAGCCCGGCCGCTCGGCCTTCACGCCGCCAACCGCACACGGAGTGTGCGGACTACGGTCCCCTCGGCGTGGTACAACGCCGCAATGTCTCGCGCATGGTTCGCGGTAGTCGCCCTGACGCTCAGCCTCCATCTGCCATCCACACGGGCTGAAGAGGCGGCGGCATTCCAGCTCGATCAGGCGGGCACGCTGCGACTGCCCGCCGATGCCGCGACGAGCAAGGGCACGACCGCGCCACTGACGGGCCTGAGTGGACTCGCCTGGCTCGGCGACGACCACTGGGTGGCCGCGATCGACAATAGCGACCACCTGGTGACGTTCCGGCTCACGCTCGGTCCAGAAGGCGAACCGACCGGTGTGTCCGACGCGGCATTCCGGCCGCTGCAGCACAGGCACGACTACGAAGACGTGGCTCACTGCCCGCCGCACCTCGAAGCCGCACTGGCGGCCACCGCGTCGGCCCACTCCCCTGCCCCGCCTCCCTGGCTGCTGCTCTGCGAGGAAGACACTCCGGCCGTGCGGGTCGTCGCGTTCGCCTCCGGCAGCGAACTGGGCACGGTTCCCCTTCCGACTGCGTTCCAGTCTCGCCGGCCCAATCGCGGCCTCGAATCGGTGGCGATCGATCCTGAGGGCCGCTGCATCTGGACCGCCAGCGAGGAGGCGCTGCCGGCCGACGGGCCGGCAGCAACCGAGACCGAAGGCACCGTCGTGCGACTCACGCGAATCCCGATCATGGACGCTCGCGTGGCGGCTCCGGCCGTCCGACAGTTCGCCTACGCGGTCGATCCGCCGCACCCGGCCGTGCGACCTGTGGCAGGACAGTCGCTCTCCGGCCTCGTCTCGATCGTGGCACTGGGAACCGAACGACTCCTGGTGCTGGAGCGGTCGTTCACTGCCGGCCTGCCCCCCTTTGAAAGCCGCGTCTATCTCGTCGACACGCGCGGCGCACCCGACGTCGCCGGCATCGCCAGCGGGCTCGCGGCACGGCCGGCGGCCAGCCGCGTCGTGAAGCGGCTCCTGTGGAAGGCAGCCCTCGGCGTGAACCTCGAAGGACTGGCGGTCGGCCCGCCGCTCGCCAATGGCCGGCGGGCGGTGGTGGCCGTCGCCGACAACGGTGGCACGAACGTGCCCACCCTGCTCGTGACCTTCCGGCTCACGGGCCGGTGACCACTCACCAGCCCATGACCATGTTCGACTCGATCACCTTGCGGGCCCGATCGAGGTCGTCACCCGTCTCGTGCATGTAGAGCCGAATCGCGTGCAGCTTGTCGCCCGACGCCTTCGCGAGGCACTCTCGGGCCGTGTTGCAGGGATTGATCCGCGAGTCGGTCAGGCCGAGGGCCGACTTGGAGATCACCCACGTATCCCGCGGCCGGCGGGTGAGCCGCACGATATTCTCATCGGGATAGGCCTGCCGCACCACGGACTCGGCGGCGGCGTCGTCGGCAGCCCACGAAATGATGATGTGGCCGCTGGTCTCGATCTCGAAAAGCGGCATGGCATGCTCCTTGAGTGCTGACGAACGTTACGATGAGGATACCGGAGGCGGGAAAGTCCCCACAAGCTGACGTGTCTGCCGCATGAAGTACGACCGCCTCGGATTTCCGATTCCACCGGAGTTCACCCCGCCGGCCGATGAGCCGGGTGTCCCGGGAGCAGCGAGGTCGCGAGGCCAGCGACCCGGGGCCGGTCCGCGAAAGCGGCTCGTCGTGGCCATCGCCCTGCTCGGCCTCGTCGTGCCGGTGTTCTTGGCTCCGGCAGTGATGCCGCTGGTCCGCGAGGCGGTGATCACCTGGTCGCTCGAACGGGCAGTCGGCCGCGAGGCCCGGGGGCAGGTGACCGCTGCTGTCGCAGAGGTCGGCCGAGCCGTCGACTGGTGCCCCGACGACTCCATGCTCCGCTGCCGCCTGCTCTGCTGGCGGGCGATGCTCCGAATCGAGAACCGCGACCCGCGGGGAGCCCTGGCCGATGCCGCCGAGGCGTTGGCCGCAGCGCCCACGTCCACGCAGCCGCACCGGGTGCAGGCCCTCGCCCACGTGATGCTCGACGAGCCCGACGAGGCCCTCGCGGCCGCAGACGCCGCCGTGCAGGCGGCCGGGGCAGGCAACCCCGAGGCCCTCAACCATCGCGCCTACATCCGCGCACTCGTCGGCCGCGATCTCCCGGCAGCCCTCGCCGACATCGACGCGGCCCTCGGCGACAGCGACGGCGCCGCTCCCGAACTGCTCGACACGCGGGGCTTCATCCTCCATCTGCTCGGCCGCCACCTGGAGGCCATCGATCAGCTCAACCTCGCAATCGATGGCGCCGTCCAGCAGCAGCGGCAATTGGCCCTGCTCGTCGGCCGCGCCGATACCGACGAGGTGGCCTCCCGCCTGCGGTCGCTCGATCACGGCCTGGCCGTCATGCACCAGCACCGCGGCCTCGCCTGCCGCGCCGCCGGCCTCGAGGGCCAAGCCCGCCAGGATCTGGAGATCGCCGCGAAGAAAGGCTTCGATCCCTCCCGCGGCATTTTTTGACTCGGCGTGGCGGTTGATCTGCGGCGAAAAACAGCCCGGGCTTGCGCACGCGGCGAACGGCGGTATACTTTGGCCCGACGACGTGGACGCCCGTCGTCGCGATGGATCGGTCCCGGATCGGGGCCAGCACCACCGCGACGCTCACGGGGGTGTAGCTCAGTTGGTTAG
>JAPOJV010000198.1 GCA_029978085.1 bacterium | reverse complement strand
TCGCGCCGCAGGGCATCGGCGATCCCGGTGCGACGACAGAGGTCGAGAAAGTTGGTGCAGCAGCCCATCGCGACGTGCTGGCAGGCATCGACGAGCCCGCCGGCGACGGGGTCGTCGAACGAGGCGGCGCGGCCACCGCAGCGGCGACGCGCCTCGTAGACCGTCACTCGTGCGCCCGCTTCGGTCAGGGCCGCGGCCGCGGCCAGGCCGGCGAGCCCGCCGCCGACGATCGCGACCTGCGGGTGGGTGATGGATGCTGAGGCAGTCATGACCACAGCCACCTCGCCGGCCGCGGTCCGAGGCAGAGCGTGGCAGCCGCCGACGCCATCACACGGGACCGCACGGGCCGCACCCGCGTAGTGAAGATCGCCGTGCCAGCCCGGCGAACCGCGGCGAACAGCGACCGATAGACGCCGAACATCGCCCGAAACACCATTCGGCCATCGGTCGAAAGCAGGTCGTCCAGGGCCGCGGCGCGGTGATAGCAGGCGGCGGTGCGGTCGGCCTGAAGATCGGCCAGCCGGCCAAACTCGGGGCCGATGCGGCCGGCCTGCAGGTCGGCCGCGGTGCAGCCGCAGGCGTCGAGATCGGCGCGGGGTAGGTAGATCCGCCCCCGACCGAGATCCTCCGGGATGTCGCGGAGGATGTTCGTGAGCTGAAATGCGAGGCCGCACTGATGCCCTGCCTCGAGGGCAGCCGGCGAGCGGAAGCCCCAGATGTGGATCGCCGCGAGGCCCACGGCGCTGGCCACGCGGCGGCAATACTCCTCCAGCTCGGGGAACGTGCCGTAGCTCGCCTGGTCGAGATCCATCCGCACGCCGGCGATCACGTCGCGGAGATACTCGACTGGCACCGCGAACCGCCGAGTCGTGTCGACCAAGGCCCGCAGCACGGGCTCCGGCGAGGCCTCGCCAGCGAGGGCGGCCTCGACCTGCGTGGCAAAGGCATCCAGTCCGCGCCGGGCCGATGCTTCATCGGCCGCATCGTCGACGATGTCGTCGGCCATCCGGCAAAAGGCATAGAGGGCGGTCGTGCCACGCCGCTTGGCTTCCGGCAGGAGCCGAATCGGCAGTGCGAAATTGGAGCCCGACTGCCGCAGGAGCGCGGCGCAGGCAGCGTGATCGGCCGTCAGCGAGCTCATCGTGCCCCTCGCAGCGTCGCGACGTGCAGCCCGATCCAGGCGCGGCCCGCGAGCATCACCTTCGTGGCCTTGCTCACGAGTGGCCGGCGGGCGAGCGTGTCGAAGTCCTGCCGCTCGATCGCCGCCGCGATCGCCCGGCCGCCACCGAGAAACATCCTGATCGCCGGCCGCAGGGCAGGGGGGGCCTGATCCGCCAGTGGGCTGCCGCGGTCAAAGCAGGCGCGGGCCCAGGCAACCTCCTCGCGGACCAGATCGCGGAGCGGCGGCGGCGCGGACGCCAGATCGAGCATCGTCTCCTCGACGCCATGCCGCCGCATGTCGTCCGCGGGGAGATAGACGCGGCCCGCGAGCCGGTCGCGCTTGAGGTCCTGCCAGAAATTGACGAGCTGCAGCCCGGTGCAGATCGCATCGGAGCGTTCGAGCAGCCGCGGCTCACGGCAGCCCTCGAGCCCGAGCACGATCCGCCCCACGGGATCGGCCGACCGCCGGCAGTAGTCGAGCAGCTCGGCGCGGGTGGCGAACCGGGTCTTCCACTGATCCTGCTCGAAGGCGTCGAGCAGGTCGCTGAAGGGCTCGATCGTGAGGCCCGTCCGCCGCACCGTGTCGGCGAGCGCCACGAAGATCGGGTGCGTGGCCTGGCCGGCGAAGCAGGCCTCCAGGCCCAGACGCCAGTCGGCCAGCGCCCGGGCCGCATCGGCCGGGCTGGCCGCCTCGTCGGCCAGATCGTCACTCCACCGCGCAAACGCGTAGACCGTCGCGAAATCCTGCCGCAGGCGACGGGGCACGAGCCGCGTGACGACGGAGAAATTCTCGTAGTGGGCCGCGGCAATGGCCCGGCACGAAGCCTGCGCCGCCTCGAGCGAGTCGGTCTCCGTCGCGGGCGCGAGCTCCCACGCCGGCAGATCGCGGGCGGCGGCGGGCCGGGAAGCGGAAGCCATGCTGGATAGCGGGCCGGTCTCTGGCCGGTCTCTGCGGGGTTCACTACGATTCGGCTGTCAGTCGAACCGCAAGCCTACCAGCCTGCCCCCCAGTCACCGCAGCCGCCGATTCAAAACCCCATGAAAATCCTGCTTGCCAGTCCCCGTGGTTTCTGTGCCGGGGTGAACATGGCGATCGAGACCCTCGAAACGGCGATTCGGCTGTACGGCACGCCGGTCTACGTGTTCCACGAGATCGTGCACAACAAGCACGTGGTCGATCGGTTCGTGAAGGAAGGGGCCGTGTTCGTCAACACGGTCGAGGAGGTGCCTGAAGGGGGCGTGCTGCTCTTTTCGGCGCACGGCGTCGCGCCCGAGGTTCGGCGGGTGGCACAGGCCCGTCGGCTGCAGGCCATCGACGCCACCTGCCCTCTGGTGACGAAGGTGCACCTGGAGGCGATCAAGTATGCGAAGCAGGGCTACCGAATCATGCTCATCGGCCACGAGGGGCACGACGAGGTGATCGGCACGATGGGGCAGGCCCCCGATGCGTTCACGCTCGTCGAGACCACCGAGGAGGTCGACGCGCTTCCGTTCGGCCCCGACGACAAGCTCGCCTACCTCACGCAGACGACGCTCTCCGTGGACGACGCATCGCGGATCATCAAACGCCTCAAGGAGCGGTTTCCGCAGATCGTGGGCCCGCCCAAGGACGACATCTGCTATGCGACGCAAAACCGCCAGGAGGCCGTGCGGCTGCTGTCAGAGGGCGCTGATATCGTGATCGTGCTCGGCAGCCAGAACAGCTCCAACAGCCAGCGGCTCGCCGAACTGGCGCGGGAGCGCGGCATCCGCGCCCACCTCATCGACGGTGCCAACGAGATCGATCCCGCCTGGTTCACGGGCGACGAGACGGTGGTGATCACCGCCGGCGCCAGCGCCCCGGAGAGCGTGGTGCAGGACTGCATCGCCTGGCTGCGGCAGCGATATGCCGCCGATGTCGAGGAACGGACGATCCGCGAGGAAGAGGTCTATTTCCCGCTGCCCAAGGAACTCCGGGCCGCGGCCGCCGCGGTGCAGCTCCCGATGGCGTGAGCCAACAGCCGCGGACCACGACGGTGTCCGTGGAAAATTTTTTGACGTAAGGCGTGCATCGCCAACAGCTTCGGCAATCTGGGTTGTCGCGGGGGCACCGCTGCATTTCAGGGTTGGCTAGCGATCCGGAACCGTTTCCGGCTCGCGTCGGGCGTGGCAGCGGAGGCCCGTCATCGTGACTCCGTTGCAGGTGCCTCCATGTCGGCCTCCACGTCGGTTGGCTCGTCGATCCGTTCCGTGCTGTGTCTGCCGCTGGTTTCCTTGGGCTGCGTCTGTGCCACGCTGCCTGGGCATGCCGGCAACGTGAATTTCAACTTCAACACCGGCGAGCAGGGCTGGCAGTCGCTTTCCGGCTGGGAACACACGCTCGATCAGGCGAACCAGAAGAGCTGGAAGGTGCCCGCGGGCACGAAGGCACTCGAGAACGTGCTGCTCTCGCCGTGCCTCGTGGTCACCGACCAGGAGGTGCAGTTCATCATCAACGAGGGGCATCGGTTCAACTTTGGCAGCCCAAAGGCCGGGGCATTGCCGCCCCCTGGAGCGGGCCAACTGCAGTTCTCCACCGATCCCGAGAATCCGGCGGCCTGGCAGGCGATCGGTCTCTCCGCCGGCGGCTCGTGGTCGAGTGCCAACAACGACGTCGCCCCGACGCTCGATCCGGCGACGATCGCCGCACCGGCACCACTCCTGCTTGACGGGCTGGCATTCGAGGGCGTGTCGCCGAGCTATGACAAGCCGAACAACAACGGAATCTCGAGCCTGGCGATCCTGCCGCCGCTGGCGATCGGCTCCCCCCTGCAGTTTCGCTTCGTGGCCGCCGTGCGCGATCCGGCCGCCTGTCCCGATTCGCAGCTGCCCGGGCCGATCTGGGACGTGAACAAGGTGCTGATCAAGGGGGTGGAACTGAGCCCGTTCCCATGTCCGGAACCGGTGCAGAGGGGAGAGGCGGCACTGGCGGCATGCCTGGGGCTGGAACTGGCGCGGAGGGTGCGGCGACTGCGGCGGGCAGAGCGGCTGCGGCGGCCCGGGGCCGCAGACAGAGCCCCAGGAGGATCGGCACCTGCACGAGCGTGATGAACGTCGAGAGGAGCATGCCTCCGAGGAGCACGGCGCCGAGGCCGCGATAGAGCTCGCTGCCCGCCCCCGGAAACACGATCAGCGGGAGCAGGCCGAGCACCGTCGTGAACGTGGTCATGAAGATCGGCCGAATCCGGCTCCGAACGCCTTCGAGGATCGCCTCGATCGG
>JAPOJV010000074.1 GCA_029978085.1 bacterium | reverse complement strand
ATCGACCATCGCCAAAGCACAAACCGCAGTTCCCGGACGGACAGGAGTGCGGACGAGAGTCAGTCGAACATGAAAAGTTGTAGCATCTGGCGGCAATCCCCACAACACCGGGGTTCTGGGCCGTCCAGACAGGGCTATTCTCTCGCCGTGTCACGCCCCTCTTCCGCCGAGCCACGTGTCTCGGGCAGCCCTGCGGCTGGCCGCGAGGGCGTGATCCTGTTCACGTTGGCCGCGCTGCAATTCGTCAGCGTCGTCGACTTCATGATCGTCATGCCGCTGGGGCCGCAGCTGCTTGCGGCGCTGGGCATCGACGCGCGGGAGTTCAGCTGGGTCGTGTCGGCCTACACGCTCGCGGCGGGGCTCGCCGGATTCCTGGCGGCACCGGTGCTCGACCGGGTCGGGCGAAAGGCCGCCTACCTGACGCTCTCGATCGGCCTGCTCGTGGCCACGGCGGCGTGTGGCTTCGCGACGAGCTATCCGCTGCTCCTCGCAGCCCGATGTGCGACCGGCGCGTTTGGCGGCGTGCATGGCGGGCTGTCGCTGGCCATGGTGGCGGACGTGTTTCCGGAGCACCGCCGCGGCCGCGCGACGGCCACGCTGATGCTGGCGTTCGCCGTGGCGTCGGTGGTGGGTGTGCCGATCGGCATCGTGCTCGGCACCCGCTTCGGCTGGCAGATGCCGTTTCTCGCGCTTGCCGCGCTGGGGCTGCCGCTGGTGGCCATGGCCGCGTGGACGATTCCACCGCTGGCCGGCCACGTGGGTGATTCAACTCGGCATCCCGTGGCCCAGCTCGTCGACACGCTCACCATTCCGGCCCACCGGCGTGCCTTCGCCCTCATTGCGATGCTGATGTTCGGCGCGTTCGCGGTGATCCCCTACATCAGCACCGCGTTCGTGGCGAACGTGGGCGTGACGGAGTCGCAGCTGCCTGTCATCTTCATCGCCGGCGGGCTGCTCACGCTCGTATCCACTCCGCTCGTCGGCAGGCTCGTCGATCGCTACGGCCCACTGCGGGTGTTTCGCTGGGTGGTGCCGCTCTCGGCGGCGATGATCCTCGTGATGACCCACCTGCCCGCGGTGGGCCTGGCCGGAGCGGCCCCGGTGACGGCCGTCTTGATGGCGACCAATGCCGGCCGGATGGTGACGGCGATGTCGCTGATCACGGCGAGCATCGAGCCCCGGCGCCGCGGCGGCTTCATGTCGGCCAATGCGTCGGTGCAGCACATCGCCAGCGGCCTGGGCACCATGTGCGGCGGGCTGATCGTGCAGGGGGGCGCGGGAGAGCCGCTGCGTCATTTCGGGACGGTCGGCATCCTCGCCGCCACGACCACGCTCGCGAGCCTCTGGCTCGCAGGCCGTGTCGCTCGGCGTGAGGTCAACGACGTTTGGTTGCCGCCGCCTCAAGGCCGGTGAGCATGTCGCCGCCACGTCTTGGAAGCCTGAATCGCAAGCGAAGTGAATCTGCGTTGCTGCAGTGAAGCCTGAGGCACAAGCGAAGGGAATCTGCGTTGCCTCGCACGAAGCCGACCGAATACCGCTGCGACAAGCAGTTTCAGCTTCAGCCTCAGGGTATGTATGATGGCGTCATGCTCAGTCCAGAAACACTCGAACGCTACCACCGGATGACGCCCGGGGAACGGCTCGCGCTTACGTTCGAGATGATCCGCGAAAACACGCCGTATCTGCTCGCGGGCAAACCCGATGTCGTCGATCGGCGGTTCGAGCTGCTGCGTCGCGAAAACGAGGCGCGCAACTCCCGGATACTCGCCGCACTTGCGGGCCTGAAGACCCGCGGTGCCAGCGTGCCGTGACCGATCTGACGGCCGTCATCCACGACCTGGTCGACGGCCGTTCCATTGACGCCGACATCTTCATCGTGGAGACACCGTTTCAGCAGGAGGTGATCGGACGACTGGTATTCGCCGAAGTTGAAGGCCGCAGCGTCAAGCTCGTCTCGGCAGAGGATCTGATCCTGTTCAAGCTCGTTGCTAGCCGGCCCCGGGATCTCCTGGATATCCAGGACATCGTCTTCACGCAGGGTGAACTCGACGAGGCCTACCTCCGCCGTTGGGCCGGGCCGCTCGGTGTCGCGTCGAAGCTCGACGAGATCTTGAGCTCACGCGAGTGAGCGTCGTGATTGCGAGGTAGGAGCCGAACGTGCCATGGAGTGCTGCCGCGAGCGGTGGGGCATGATCGCGGCCTTGTTGATCAAGACGTCGTCAGGCGGCATACGCGCGAAGGACCTCCCGTTTCGCTTCCTGGAGCGACGCGTACATCGACAGGGCATACATCTCGAATGTCGCGGTCGTCGAATGGTCGCGTTCAAAGATGAGCCGGCCGTAGCCATGTTCAGCACCTCGGGGCGGTCCCGCCGCGATTTCTCCTGGCAGAGGATGATCGAAGCCGTGCAAGCCGTCCGTGAACGAGCCCTGCGAGCGAGCGCCACCCCGTTCTCGCCGAGCTGACAGCGTCTCCTATTTGGCAACGAGAGGAAACGCAGCTGGATTCCGCACCGACTGGACTGACAGGTCAATGTCGAGGAGCGGCCAATACAGGTGATCCGCTGTCGGCCGTTCCACAACCGAAAGCTGCTCAATCGTGGCTTTGATGAACCACGGGAAATGCTCAAAGGGCAGGAAAAGCTCTTCGTCACCGGCCAGGAGCCAGAAGCCATGCCGGGAAACGTGTGACACTTCAACTGGGAAAGTGACGGCGCCAGGCATCGACGATCTCCTGCCAGTGATCTTCCACCAAGGCACGCGCCTCACTGACGGTGTGCGGTGCGAGTCCCGCACGAGTCGCGAGTTCAACCGTTGGGCTCAGCCAGAATTTTGCCTCTCCGTCGGGATGCGAGACATGAACATGCATCCTCGTTTCCTCGCGGGAGAAGAAAAAGAACCGAAAGGATCCTTCTCGAAAAACTGTCGGAGTCATTCGAACATCATACACGCGACCTAGGCGACTCTCGGGGAACCTTCGCCCGGTGACGAGGTGTCCTTGCGGGAGTCGTTTAAGCTCAGGCGGGCCACGATTGAGGTGGCCGACGCGGAGACGGCTGCGCCCCGAAGGCACTGCCTGACAGGAGCACGTCGCGTATGTCCTGCGACTCGAGGTCTTTCGACCGAGTGGGCAGCACAGGATTCGAACCTGTGACCTCTACGGTGTGAACGTAGCGCTCTAACCAACTGAGCTAGCTGCCCGGTGCGGAAAGTGTAGCACGCCTCGGACGACCTGCCACCGCGCTCAAGCAGCGGTCGGCTGCCGGCGTCAGGCGGGCGTGTCGGAGGCCGGCGGCGGGTCGAACCGCGGGGCCGCCACCTGGTGGGCATCGGCCTCGTCGCTGGCGTAGCGGGTCGTGACGGCCGGACGGGGCGTGCGGCCTTCGATATGCGCCGCCACGTCGAGCTCCTTCGCCAGCGTCGTCCACTGCCGCCGCAGCTCGCCGAGCGTTTTGCCGGCCGAGCGGCCCACCTCGGGCAGCCGCTTGCCGTAGAGCATGACGGCGATGGCGCCAATCACGACGATCTCGAACGGACCGAGCCCGAACATGCGGCAATCCGAGGGGAGGGCAGGGCGGAGGGAAGACGCCGACCGACGGGCAGGATCAATGACCTTCGACGCGGCCCGTATCGCGCGGGCGGCCCGACTCGTCCTCGATGCCCCCCTGCACGCCGCGCTTGAATTCGACGATGCCTTCGCCGAGCGACCGCATCACCTTCGGCAGCCGCGAGCCGAAGAGCAGCAGCACGATGCCCGCCACGATCAGCAGCTCCATCGGGCCGAGACCGAACATGGCGAGAACTGGCGAGGCGTGCACGTGACGATCTCCGTATCGGGGCGGCGGGATGATCGGCCCGCCGAGAACGGCCCAGCCGGCAAACGCGGCCGAGACACTTGAAGTGTAGTTTTTGCGGGGGTGCGGTCAAACTGGCGGTGTCGCAGCCCGCGCAACCGTCACGACCGCTCCCACGACTCAATGCCCGTCACGGCGCCTGTGCGAGCCGCCCCGGCTGCCGATGCATCGGCAGATACCGGTAATAGACCTCGAGCGTCATCGCCGCCAAGGCGGTCGCATAGACGCGGCCGCCGTGCATGCCCCAGACCGGGTCAGGATCCCAGCTGCCGGTCAGAGGGCCGCCGTCGCGCCGTTGCAGGGGCAGAAGGGCCGCCTGAAGCGAGGCGTTCCAACGCTCCCATTGCGGCCCGCCGGCATGGAACGAGGCCAGCGTCGCGTAATACCAGGCATAGGCGTTTGGTCGCGCCCGATCGGGGGGCGATCCGCCGATCATCGTCAGCGCCTCGGCGGCGGCGGGATGATCGACCGGCATTCCGAGGAACATCCGGCAGACGAGTGCCTCGGCCGTCATCGCCATGCTCGGCCGCTCACCCGCGCGGTAGGCGGCGAGCCCACCGGCCTGACCGGACGAGACACTCTGGAGAAACGTCCGGGCCCGGGCCTCGGCCGGCTCGAGGCCACCGATCCCCGCCTGCCGCGCACTGGTAAGCACCATGACCTGCCAGCCGAGCTGGCTCGTGTCGCCGCGGTCGCCGGCCGCATACCGCCAGCCGCCGGTAAGCGGATGCTGCATGGCGAGGGTATGCCGCACGGCGCGATCGAGCGCGGGCCGCAGCGAGTCGTCGGCCGTGATCGCCGTGCATTCAGCGAGCGCGAGCGTCGCCATGCCGTGGCAGTAGAGGGCTGCGAAGAACTCGGCATCGCCGGCCAGCGACCCGTCGGCACGCTGCCGCGTGAGTAAGAACCGCAGGCCACTCTCCACCTGCTGCGCATGGCTGCCGGTGCGGTGCGTGGAGCCCGCGCCGAGAAACGCAAGCAGTGCGAGCCCCGTCACGCCATGATCGCTCTGCGCGCCCACGCTGCCCTGATGTTGGCCGCCGGTCGGGCGTGCCCTGCCTGCGCCGTGTCGCGCGGCATCCCATCGGCCGTCAGCCTCCTGCGCCGCCGCCAGCCAGGCGAGCGCCGCCTGTACCGCCTGCTCGGTCTCCACGGAGCCGCCCCGTTCGGCAGCAGCCGCGGCCCGCCGTGACTCGCCGCGATCGGCATACACCTCGGGCACCTTCGGCTGTGGGGCCGGAGGTGCGTCTGCGGGTTCGGCCGTCGCCGGCTGCGTCGCTCGCTCACTGGCCGCGGGGTCGGCATCGGCTGCGACATCGAGCAGCGGCACGAGGTCGGCGGGCTCGGCCTGGGCGATCGGCACGAGCGCCGGCGGAGCGGTGGTTTCCGCAGCGGCATCGGCCGCGACGTCTGCCGATGGTTCCGCGACCTCGGCAGCATCGGCGGGAGTCGCATCAGCCTCCGGCTCGGTGCACATCACCACCGTCATTGCCATCGGCCCGTCGTCATGGGTGCCACATGAGGCCGGTGAGAAGCCCCCCACAAAGGCGCAGACTGCCGCGAGCACGACATGGATGCCCACGGAGAGGGCCACGCATTTTTCGAGTGTGCGCGACTGCAGCCAGCGGGTCCGCACGAGCACGGCGATGCCGACGGCCGATGCCGCGGCGATCACTCCCCAGACGATCCACCCGGCCTGCATCGTGCGCCGTCGGTCACTGCCGGACCGCCTCCGTTCGCGGCCGCACGGAGATCGCCACCCGCCGCACGCCGGCGGCCCGGCAGGCCTCGTAGATCTCGGCCATGCGACCGTGGGGCACGGCTCGCTCGCCGCGGATCATCACCGCCACGTCGGGGTTCGCCTCGCGGATCGTCGC
Source organism: bacterium (assembly GCA_029978085.1). Lineage (GTDB taxonomy): Bacteria > Planctomycetota > Planctomycetia > Pirellulales > UBA1268 > QWPN01. The sequence continues at coordinate 9,022 of JAPOJV010000074.1, read as the reverse complement.
AAGCCGCGGCTGCAGGTCGTCGATCCCGAGATCCTCGCCGCCGAGCCGCACGTCGCCATCCGCCTCCACCTCCAGGATCTCGGGCCGCGGTCCGTCGACGGCGGCCGCAGCGTCGGCGGGGGGCAGGTCGAGGTCGAACTTCCGCTCGTCGCCGGAGAACTTCGTGGCGCACATGAAGAAGATCGTGAGCACCAGGATCACGTCGATCATCGGCGCGAGGTTCGGCGCCGGTTCTTCGTCGTCCGACAGTCGCACCAGCGGCATGGCTCACCCCGCCTTGCGCTTTGCCGCGCCGACCGCCTCGTCGGAGATCTCGTCGATCACGAGCTGGCAGGTCTCGTCGAGCCGCATCGCCAGCCGGTCGACGCGGCTGGTGAACACCCAGTGGAGCACCATCGCCGGAATGGCCACGAGCAGCCCCATCGCCGTCGTGATGAGCGCCTCGCCGAAGCCGCGGGCAAGGAGGTCGGGCCGGCCCATCGCGCCCGACGAAGCTACGTCGTTGAACGAGCGGATGAGACCGAACACCGTGCCGAGCAGGCCGAGCAGCGGGCCGATCGTCGCCACGCCGTTGAACACCCGGCGGTAGCGACGCAGGTGGTTGAGTTCGCGTTCACAGGCATCGATCGCCGCCTGCTCGATCTCGACGGCGGGCTTGCCCCAGCGGCGGAGCGCCGAGGCGAACACGCGGGCCGCGGGGCTGCCGTTGTCGTCGCACACGTCGATCGCCTCGCCGCGGGTGATGTCGCGGGCCTGGAGCCGCTCGATGAGCCGCTCGACGAAGATCTTCGGCGCGACGCGGCTCGTCCGCAGGCTCACCGCCCGCTCGATGCCGAACACGGCCAGGGCGAACGAGCAGCCGAGCAGCGGGATCATGAGCACGCCGCCGTCACGGATCGTGGCGAGCAGGTTGCCCGTGGGGATCACCGTCTCCTGTGCACCTGGCGCGTCGGCTGCCGGGGGCGCGGCCGCGACCCGCAGCGGCTCTCGGGCGGCATCACCTCCTGCCCAGGCCCGGGGCGCCTGCGCCGAGGCGGAGCCAGCGGCGACGAGCACGGCCGCGACCGCGAGCAGGGCGGCGGGGTGCAGCAGCGAGTGCTGGGACGCGGAGCTCCGTCTCCGTCGGGCGGCCATCGGGGAATTCCCGGCGTCGAAACCGCGGCCGCGGCATTTCATCCGTGAAATGCTCCACCGCGTTGCATTCATCGACGCCGTCGGCCGGCGGGGCGGCGTTATTCCGCGCAGCCGGCCGCTCGCGGCACGACCGGTACGACCGGTACGAATCAGAAGTTCGCGTCGCAGCCCGTGTCGACGTCGCCGACCATGTGCATGTGGTCGTGGTCGATGTAGAGCACTTCCTGGAAGTCTTCGTCCCCGAGCGTGTGCGGCACCGGCCAGCCGATCCGCTTCACTTCCTGGAAGTAGACCGTGCACTTGTAGTGGGCGTGGTGCAGTTGCACGGGGCCCACGAGCGGCACGTGTCGCGGCGGGTCGACGTAGTCGGCGATCTTGCACTTCGTGATCCGCACGCGGTTCCGCTGGACCTCGTAGAGGAACGGCCAGTTGCCCTGCACGGGCCGGGCCTTCTCGAGGGCCCGCATCACTTCGTCATCGCTCGGCTCATCGAGCGCCTCGCAGGGGCCGCCGGGCTGCAGCGGTCCGAGCACGGGCGACCGCTCGTACCGCTCGTAGTTCCAGAACTGGTCTTCCTTCTGCTTCTGCAGATAGGTGGGCACGGGGATCGGGATCGCGAGCGGGCCGAGGTTCGGGCCCTGCTGCGTGAGCCAGAAGCAGCCGCTCTGCGAAGTCACCGCCGCTGCCAGGAGCAGGGCCGTCGTCAGCATCCGGGTACGGGCCAGCATCGCAATGACTCCTCGGCGGTCGTGAGCGAGTTCGACTGGGTCGACATGAACGATCATGCCGGTGGTATCGACCAGGCCGCCCCCCGAACTTTCAGCTTTTTCCACCTGCGCAAACCCTGCGGTGGCTCGACGGAAAAACAAAAAAACCGCCCCCCCGACTGCAAAGCAATCGGAGGGGCAGCTCTTGGGCAAACGCAGTGAATACGAGCGACGGAATCACAACCTGGGAGGCGAGGGGATCGGCGGAAGCTCGACGAGCATTTGGACCGAGTCCTCGAGGTCCACCGCGAGGAGACTTCTGCCGTCCCCTCGCCGGCGCCTCCCATGTGGCCGCCTATCTGTGATGACTGTGGATATGCCGCTCGTCGAAGTCGAGCCACCACCAGCCGTCATCCCACTCGAGCGACACCCGCCGCCAGCCGAGCGGCACCTGCGGGTAGGGATAGAACGGGCCGATGTAGGGCCAGGCCGTGGGCGAATACTGGGTCGGATACTGCACCGCCGCATAGTTGGGCGAGGCGGCGTAGCTCGGCCAGGCGTAGTTGGGCATGTTGGGGCCGTCGCCACGCATCGGCACCGGCGGCATGCCCACACCCGTGCCCCCCATGGCCATCGGGGCACCGCCCCCCGGGCCGCCGGCGTAGCCGCCCTCGACCGGGCCGCCTTCGCTGTACTGCATCGTGCCGGGCACCATCTGGCCGTCGACGAGCGGGCCGTCGTAGCCACCCGGGGCCGGAAGCGTCATCGGCTCGCCCATGCCGGTCCGCATGGCCGTGCGGGTCACCTGACCGCCTGGGGCGGGGCCGCGCATCGGCCGACCCTGCGTGGATGCCATGGGCATCGGCCGCCCGCCCTGGCGGGCCGCGGCGGCACGACTCGCCGGCGAGACCGCCTGCACGAGCTGCACGTCGGACTGGGGCGTCTTGCCGCCGCCGCCGACCAGATTGAACAGGCCACCGCTGGCAGGGGCGGGCTTCATGTTTTGGGCCACGAGTGCGGCGGGCGTCTTGGGGGCCGGAGCCTCACCGCCGACGAGCGACCAGGTGGAGCTCGGCAGGCCAAAGCCGGCCGTGGCCGGACCGGCCGACGGCTCGATGGCGAGCCGGTTCACGACCCGTTCCACGCCCGGGCTGCTCTCCGCGATGCCCACGGCTGCGGCCAGTTGCTTCTGATCGGCGACACGCCCCTCGAGCCAGACGGTGCCGGCCTTCGCCTTCACGTTGACCCGGTATCCGGCCAGTGAGCCGGACTCACGGAGCCGATTGGCGACCGAGGCCGCCAGGTCCTCGCCCCGTACGACGCCGCCCATGAGCGACGCCATGATCGCGGCCAAAAGCCACGTGGTTCTGGAAAGGGACATGCATCTCTCCTTGGACGATCACGGCAAACGAGGTCGGCAGACGACCCCGCGGCGGCGTCGGACGCACGCCTCCGTAGATGTTTCGGCTGCCGGTCGCACCGAAGGAGAGGTTTTTTCCGATTGCTCCGCGCGGGCCGCACGAGGCCGGGAGGGATGGGCTAGCCGGGCAAACCAGGGCGTCAGTCACGCGGCGAAAAGTCGGCGACCGCGATCAGCGTCATGATCGCCAGCGTGGTCGCGCAGGCAGCGGCGGCGTCGGGGCCAATGCGGATGGCGGCGCCGCACAGCGTGCCGATGACGGCCAGGCTCGCCAGGCAGAGTCCATGGCCGAGCCGTTCATGCCGTGTGCCTTCGGCGAGCCGCGACATGCCTGCGGCGACGACGCCCAGCACCTGAACGCCTCCGAGCAGGCAGAGCGTAGGACTCACGGCGAACGCGAGGAGCATGAGGGCACCGTCAGCAGGAGGGCGGAATCGTGCACGGCCTCGAGGGCGGGCGGAACACTACGGCCGGTGCCAGGCCGTCGCAAACCCAGTTCGGCTCGGCCCCGGCTGCGCAGTCTGCCAGGGCCACCCGCGACCACCAGCCTCACTTCGCCCCGAGCACGGCCTCGAGCTTCCGCTCCAATTCGGTGATGGAGACGTTGCGGTCCACCACGTTGCCCTTGGCATCGACCAGCATCATCGTGGGCAGGGCGAGCACGCCGTATTCTTCTGCCAGCCGGCTATCGAGGCCGCCCGGCTCGTGCAGCTGCGGCCACGGCAGCGGCTTCGCCTGCAGGAACTTCGTCAGCTTTGCCTTGTCGCCGTCGAGCGCGACGCCCACGACGCCGAACTTCTTCGGGCCATACTTCGACTGCAGCTCGCGGATCTGGGCGAGGTCGACCTTGCAGGGCTCGCAGTCGGTGGACCAGTAGTGCACGAGCACCGGCACACCGCGGAACGCCTCGACGGAGAACTTGCGGCCGTCGATCGACGTGCCGGCGAGCGCGAGCGGCTTGCCCACGCTCTCGAGCCGCCGCACGGCACCGGCCGCCTTGCGGGCCTGCGGCGAGTCGGCGAAGCCGGTCACGATCTGCTGGTAGCGATCGATCGACTCCTTCTCGCGGCCTTCGAACTCGTCGCGAAACGCGAGCTGGAGCATGGCCTCGGCGGCTTCGGGCGCCTGCGGGTATGTCTCGACGAACGTCTTCAGCGACTCGAACCACTGGTTCTGGAGCTTCTCGCCATCGGCCCCCGACTGCTGCATATCGGCGGAGTATCGAGCCTGAGCGAGCCGGAATGCGATGAACGCGGCGAGCCGATCGTCTCCCGCCGCAGACTCCACGAGCTTCTCCAGGCGGCCGATGCCATCGGGCACGAGGCCTTCCTGCACGTAGGCCGAGAGGGTCTCGACGAGCTGCCGCAGCCAGAAGCCGCGATCGGCCTCGGCGCACGACTGCACGACCTGATCGAGAACACCGAGCTGCTCGACCGCGAGTTCCTTCCGCTTGGCACCGTCGGTGCCGGCCATCTTGTTCTCGATGTCCTGGAGCTTGGTCATCAGCGGCTTGAGTCGTTCGTCCTGGGCGGGGCCCTCGGTCGCGGGCGACTGGCTGCCGACCTGCGGCGAGAAGAAGCCGTCGGCACCGGCGATCTCACCGCTTTCGCCCATCACCTGCGGCACGTCGATCGGCCGCCACACCTGGCCGCACCGCACGAGCGAACCGATGTAGACCTGTCCGCCTCCCCCCGACTGATTCTCGATCAGGGCCACGAGATTGTCGTAGGCGTTCACGTCCTGCGCGACGCCGGGAGCGCCGGCTGGCAGGATGCCCGGCGGCTGTGGCGTCAGCATGCTCGCCCACTTCGAGCCGGCACCGACCTGCTTCTGCGCCGCCGCGACTTCCGGAAACCGCTTGGCGGCCCGTTCGGCGCGGGCCACCAGTTCGTCGAGCCGCTGGCCTTCGAAGCCCGCTGCCTGCAGGTCGGCCTTCGACGGGAGCAGGCGGGCGAATGCGGCAGCGTCACGGTCGCGAAGCGCCGCCACCGCCTCGGCCGTCGCCTCTTCGGCCGAGAGCACCTTCCAGGCGTCGAGCGTGCCGTTGCCGTCGGTGTCGATGCCCCAGCGGCTGCCGCCCGAGTTGAGCCACCGCGACTGATCGACCTTCGTGTCGTGATCGGAATCGATGTCGCGGTAGACCTCGACGCCGTTCTTGTAATAGCTCCAGCGATCGACGACGCGGTTGGCGTTGGTATCGGCGAAGGCCCGCAGCACCTCGCCGGCGGGGCCGCGGACGACGAGCGCCGCCACGCCGTCGATCTTGTCCTGGCCCATCGTTGCCCGCTTGGCCTCGTCGGCCGTGAGGCGGTCGTAGTCCACCCCCTTCTGCTTGGGCTCGAGGGCGAGCGCCTCCTCCACCGACGGCGCGGCGGCCGACGTGGCGGTGGCTCCGCCGGCGATCGCCAGCCCGATCCCGGCGGCCAGAATCCGTGCGGCGCGCAGTCGGCGGCACGCGGGGCGGGCACGATTCGACGGAACCGACATGAGTGCTGCGGGCATCGTCATCTCTGGAACTCCTCGGGCAGGCCATCTGTGGCGGATCGGACGCGTCAACCTATCTGGATTCGCCGGCGGCGCCAGCGCCATTTTTCGCTGTGGCGGACGAGCAACGCACCCCTTTGAACTTCGGCGAAATCACGCGTAGACTCGGCACGACGCAGGCGGTCCTAGAGGCCCGCCTGCGTCGCCCGCGCGCGTAGCTCAGTTGGTTAGAGCGCCACCCTGATAAGGTGGAGGTCCCAAGTTCGAATCTTGGCGCGCGCATTGCAGTCGTTTGGTACCGCCCGCGGGCCGGGTCATGGCCCGCCGCCGCACTCCTGGATCGTGGTGGCCTTCGGGGTGAACCACGTGGCCTTCTCGACGACGACCAGTTGGGCGGCGTTGGGGCCGACCCAGTTGCAGATCTGGGCGAAGAGCCGGCGAAAGACGCGGCCCTCCGGGTAGACGCCGGCGTTGAATTCGCCCATCGACCAGGCATTGAGGTCGAGCACGGCTGAGACGTCGCCGCGCGTCACGTGGGCGGCGACCGCGGGCGGCAGGCTGTCCACCGCATCCGGTCGCAGCACCACGACGGCGCTGGACTGGTTGCCGGTGTAGACGTTGAACGACAGGGCCGAGTCCCAGCGATTGACCCCGTTGAGCAGGGGCATGATGCCGACGAGCACCGCGACGGCCGCCTGCGGTGCGAGCCGCTTTATCGGCCCCGCGAGCATGAGGGCGGCGTCGAAGGGGGCCGCCGCGTGGAACAGCACCCAGACGACTGCGGCCATCGAGAGGCTCCATGCCCAGGCGCTGTCGTTCCAGTGGCCGCGGATAGGCCCGATGCAGACGAACACCACGGCATGCATCGCCAGCGCCTCCCAGAGGGCGAACCGCCGAAACCGCCGCGTGAACAGCCCGATCGCGAAGGTCACCTCGAAGATGGCCGCAGCGACGCCGAGCCCGGGAAGCCATCCTGCGGGAATCGGGAGCATGCCGGTGAGGGGCTCGATGAACCAGGGGAACTCCTCGGTGAAGAAGTGCGGCGTCAGCTTGTGCACGCCGCCCCAGAAATAGATCGCGGCGACGGCGAACCGCATGCCTGTCAGCGTGCGTTCCGCCGCGGTCGGCCCGCCGTGCCGATCGTGCCCGGCCGCGAGCACGAAGAGCAGGAAGAACGTGAAGAAGGACGGCCACAGCCGGCTCTGGTCTTGGGCGAAGAGCACCGCGAGCACGACGACGACCGCGGCGACCGGCGGCCAGGCGAGAGGCCGAATCACAACGACACAGAGCAGTCCCGCGAGGACCGCGGCCACCAGCGCGTCGAGCGGCCATGGGAAGGGGGGCACGAGCCCGAATGCTGGCGTGAGCGGGTAGAGCCGCGTCGACAGCCAGAGTGACCCCGAAAAGGCCATGCACAAGAGCATGCCGGCGGCGACCACCCGCACGATCGCCGCCAGTCGCTGCTCAGGGCTCGCCATCGCCCCGCTCCAGTTCCAGGCACACGAGCCGCTCCGGTCCGCGGACGTAGAGCAGGCCGTGCGCAAGGATCGGTGCCGCCCAGGCGGGATGGCGGAGCAGACGCTTCGGCTCGTCGCCCGCAGTGTTCCCCGCAGCCTCGACGGGAATCTCGGCGCTCGGCTCGAACCGCTCCGGGGTCGCGGGAAACACGAACAGCGAACCATTCTCCAAGAGGCAGACGAAGTGCCCGTCGACCAAGAGCAGGCTGCTGCGGCCGAGGCCGGCGTGCGACCACTTCACCGTGCCGGTCTTCCACTCGATGCACCGCAGTTCCGCATCGCCGACGTGCCGGCCGCTGCAGGCGTAGATGTGGCCCTCGTGGTGGATCGGCGTGCTCCAGTGGCATTGGAGGATCTTGCGGCGGGTCCGCGGCTCGTCCTGCCAGACGACATCGCAGCTGCCCGGCTCCACGCGAAGCAGCGCGGCCCCAGGGCCGTAGGTCTCGCTGATGAGCACCTCGGAACCCACGACCACCGGATTAGCCGCGTTCACGCTCTCCAAGATCGTGGCCCGCCACGGGAAGTGAAAATCCTGCCGGCCCGTCGCCGGCTCGAAGCCGATCAGACCGCCACGGGCGAACACGAATCCCCACCGCCGGCCGGCGATCGTGGCCAGCGTCGGGCTGGCATAACTCGCCAGCTCGTCGCTGAATTGATACCGCACCGCGCCGGTCCGTTTGTCGAACGCCACCACGCCGGAGTCGGCACCGCGCACCCGGTCGAGCTGCCCCGGCGGGACGCTGCGGCTTTCGGGAGGCGATCCACCGATGACGGCGATCAGCAGATCGTCCTCCACTAACGGTGTGCTGCCGACGCCGAAGAAGTTTTGCACGACGCCGAACTGCTGCGTCGTATCGACTTTCCAGATCAGGCTGCCGTCGGTGACCGACAGGCAGTGCAGGAGCCCCTCGGCTCCCATGATGTAGACGCGGTCGTCATCCACGACGGGGCAGCACCTCGGGCCCCCTTCGTAGCCGTAGAGATCCTCGTAGTCGGTCGCGTAGGCGAAATCCCACAGCGGCTCCCCCGTCTCGGCCCGCAGGCATGCCAGCCGATTCTGTCCGCCGTGTCGCGAAAACTCGAACAGTCGGCCACGGCTGACCGAGGGCATCGCGTAGCCGGAGCCGACCGCCCGATGCCACAGCACCTTCGCGCCCCGCAGGCGGCCATCCACGAAAAAGCCCGTTTCGCTGCTGGTGCCGTCACCCGCGGGGCCGAGGAACGCAGGCCAGTCGGAGCCCTGCTGTCGCGTCCAGAGGTCGGGCACGTCGGCCGCGTAGGAAGCGCCCGAGACGGCCGCGACCACGCACGCCAGAAGCACGCGATGAATCCGCACGCGGCGAGCCGGCGATGCGAACAGGGCTGCCATCAAGATCCTTCCCGAGGCACGACGATCAGGGCGGGAGTATAGCGCACAAGCGAGTGGTCCGCGTGTGGACGCCGGGCCGTTGTGGCGGCTCGTGCCGTGTGGATACACTCCACGGGTCGATGCTCGCGTCGCGGGGACGTAGCTCAATTGGGAGAGCACCGCCTTTGCAAGGCGGGGGTTGAGGGTTCGAGCCCCTTCGTCTCCACTCGATTATCATCCCGTTACCACGTGACCACTTACAAACCGACCAGGTTTTTGCGACACAATGACGACGTATTCAGGTGGTCATTGTGGAGTCGCAGATTATGTTACCGGCCTCCAAACACGTGGCGATCTCGAGTCCTGCCTACAGGTACACCTTGAACATGACGGTGATCAACAGCCACTTCTT
>JAPOJV010000165.1 GCA_029978085.1 bacterium | reverse complement strand
TCACGACGGCTTCCACGAGGTCCATCCACTCCTGATCGTGCGGCCAACGTAGAAGAACTTCGTGCCGTCGGCGAACGTGTACTCCACCGAATAGTTGTCGAAGTTCTGGTCGTCGATCGTGGCCCGCATCTGTCGCCCACCATTCGCCTCCGCCTTCACGGGCCAGGCGTCCTTCATCCAGCAGGCCTCGTCGATGTGGTAGATGTAGTAGTCGCTGGAGATGCCGCCGGCGGCTCCGTCACGGAGGGGGCGTCCACCGCTGCACCGGCACCACGGCCCCCGCCGGCGCAGTCTGCTACGGCCTCGTTGTCGGCAAGGTCGAACGAATCCCGGCCCGGCCGCGGTGATAGGAAGCGGCAACGCGACGGACGCGTATACTCCGCGGCATGCGTGACGTCGTCGTCTGCGGACTCGGTCGATTCGGCCTCCAGGTCGTGGAGGCGCTGCGCGGCTGTGGCTGCCGGGTCACGGTCGTCTCCGACGAGAGCACGAGCCTGGAGCGGATCGAACGGGCTGCCGCGGCCGGGGCGCGGATCGTGACGGGGGACTTCCGCACGCCGTCGGTTCGTCGCGAGGCCGAGATTGCCAACGCCCAGGCCGTCGTGCTCACGAGTGCCAGTGACGTCGACAACCTCGAGACGGCGCTCGAAATCCGCGGCGAGTCGCCGCACGTCCGCATCGTGATGCGGCATTCGCAGCCGCAGCTCTCGCGGCGGTTCGAGGCCGACTTTGGGATCGCCGCCGCGCTCGCCCCGGCCGACCTCGCCGCCGACGCATTCGTCGAGGCGGCTCTGGCTGCTCCCTCAGCCGCCGCGCCGTCGCCTGCCGACCGCCGCATCCGGCTCCCTCGGCGGCCGATTCGCACTGAATTTCTTGCGATCCCGCTGCTGCTCGTGGGCATCTACGTCACGGCGATCGTCGTCTTTCGCCACACGCTCGGCCTTTCCTGGATCGACGCCACCTACTTCGCGACCACGGTCGTCACCACGGTCGGCTTCGGCGACATCAACCTCCTCGAGGCGCCTGCGTGGGTGAAGCTGTTTGGTGTCGGCCTGATGTTCGCCGGCGTGCTTCTGATCGCGCTGACGGCATCGCTCCTCGCCGTGTTCGTCGTCACCGGCACCGCCGATCGGCTGCGGAATGAGTTTCGCGCGCGGCGGCTGCGGAACCACGTGGTGGTCTGCGGCCTGGGGTCGGTCGGCACCGCCGTGGCCCGCGACCTCTACGACCGTGGCAGCCTCGTGGTCGTGATCGACCCCAAGGCCGACGACGAGCTTCACCGCGAGACGAACCCCCGCTGCCCCGTGATCGTGGGCGACGCGACGCGGCCCGTGATCCTGCACCGCGCCGGCATCGAGCGGGCCCGGGCCCTCATCGCCTGTACGAGCAACGACGCCCTGAACCTTGAGATCGGCCTCACGGCCCAGTCGGTGGCCGAGTCGAGCCGCAATGGTGATCCGCTCCGGCTGGTGCTCCGCTGCTTCGACGCCGATCTGGCCCGCCGCATCCACGCGGTGTCCGGCAACTACACGCTCCTCTCCGAGGCGAACATCGCCGCGGATGTGTTCGTCGCGCGGGCGCTGGCGGAATAACACCGCCATCCGCGCATGCGCGATCGCCGCGGATTACGCGGCCACGGCCAGCATCCAGGCCGCCAGCGCGGCCCGCAGCGACCAGAGCAGCGTCCGCGGCCAGTTCGACCGCACGAGCGCGGCCACCGTGGCGGCGGCATGTCCTTCCCGTGCGAGCCGGGCATGGAGCGGCATCTGCACGAGGGCAGTAGAGAGCCAGATTGCAATGACCAGCATGAGTCCGGCCAGCGCGAGCCACCGTGGCACGCCCGGCGGGGGCGCCCAGGCGATCACTGCGGATGTCACGCCCTCGACGAGCATGAACGGAATCACGACGCGGCCGGTGCGGGCCTGGTGGTCATCGGCGAAGGCCCTCGACGCATCCCCCTCGATCCTGGCGAAGAGCGGATAGTGGACGAGTTGCACGAACCAGATCAGGCCACACATGGCAGCCGATGCAACGGCCTGTGCCGCGAGCAGCAGTTCGGTGAGCGTCACGATACGACAGCCCGTCGCTGACTCGCCTCACCGGCGGTCGCGCGAATGCCACCGAAGCCGTGGGCCCGCGCGGCATGATAGAGGATCAGGCCGAACGGCACCCACCAGATGAGGTCGTTGGTGGGGAGCGTGGCCCCGAAGCCGACGGGCACGTCTCCCTGCAACACGCCCATTACGTAGCCCAGCGGTCCGAAGATCTTGCCGAGGAACCCCACGAGCACGATCGGCCAGTGGCGAAACGGGTCGCGGGCCGCAGCCAGATAGCCGATCCCGTAGACCCCCACGATCATCCCGACGCATTGCCAGATGAACGGGTAGTTGGGCTGGTCGAGCCCCGTGAGATCGAAGAGCCAGCGGGGATGCAACACGGTCAGCCCGCCCCAGGCGAGGTTGTAGATGCCGGCCGCGACGAGCCACCGGGTCATCCAGGCCGGAGCGGTGGATGCAGAGGAGCCGAACATGGGTGTTCCTGGAAGCGTGCGGACCGGCACTCGCCGGCTGACGGAGAAACCGCACCCGGCGGCCCTGCGCAACACCCCCCTGCCGATCTTGAGGCCCGGCAAGGCGATTGCTACCGTCCCGCCCCCGGAGAAACCGCCATGATTCGTCGTTTCGCCCACACTGCAGCAGCCCCTGTGCCGTGGCTTGCTCTCGCGGCCCTGTTGCTGCCGCTCCCCTGCTTCGCCGACCCGCCCGACGGCACGTTGGCCGGCATGATCACCGGCCACCCGGCGCTCGAGCGGGCCCCGCGGGTGACCGCCACGAAGGACGGCCGGCCGGGCGACGCCGTCAACGTGGCCTTCATCGGCACCGATGCCGAACTGCATCGCGCCCTGGCCGTCGCGGGCTGGTATGCCGCCGATCCGATCACGCTCCGCACGTCCGTGCGAATCGCCGCCGATGTCGTGCTCCGTAAGCCCTATGACCACGCCCCCGTCAGCGACCTCTATCTCTGGGGCCGCCGAGAGGACTACGCCTTCGAGCAGCCCGTGGGCGACAGCCCGAAACAGCGGCATCATGTGCGGTTTTGGAAGTCGGCCGAAGTGGACGACAGCGGCGAGCCCCTCTGGCTCGGCGCGGCCACGTTCGACGAACGGGTGGAGATCAGCCGCGAGGCCGGCGGCATCACCCACCGCATCAGCGCCGACATCGACAGTGAGCGAAACAAGTTGCTCGTCGATACCCGCAACTCGGGCACGCTCGACGGCTTTTATTGGGTGGACCGGTTTCACCGGCACCGCGAGGGCCGCAACGGCGGTGGCGACCCCTACTTCACCGACGGCAGGCTGGCCGTGGGCGTCATCATCGTGAAGTAGAGCGTTGCTCCGGCCATGAGCAGGCCGAAGAGCACGATCAGCACGAGCGCGATCCCCATCATGCAGCCGGCGCTCGCGTCGTCGCGGGACAGATCGGCGAGCTGCCGCTGGTCGAGCGTCGTGGCGTCGGCCGTCGCGGATGTGTCGGCCGACTGCGACTGGTGACGGTTCACCGCGGTGTCCATCGCCAGGAGCAGGCTCCGCGCCTGGCGAAAGAAGGCCACCGGAAAAATCACGGCCATCGCGAGGCATGCCCCGAGCGCCGTCTGTTGCGGTAGCCCGAGGCCCAGCACGAGCGCGGCGTAGAGCAGGCCCATGAGGATCACGGTCACGCCGTAGTTGATATAGATGGAGCCGAGGTAGAAGCCCGGCTCGCGGCGAAACGTAAGCCCGCACGCCGAGCAGCCGTCGTGCATGCGAAACCAGCCGCGGAAGAGCCGTCCTTGGCCGCACCGCGGGCAGCGGACCGCGAGGCCGCGCAGAAAAGCCCGGAGTCGAGATGGATTACGGTTCATAAGCGAGACGCGTCACTCCGTCACGGGCCTGTGGGCCATTACGGTATCATGCCAACTCTCCGGCAGGCCGCCGATCCCACCGCACGGACCGCATGACCCCTCCCGACTCACAGGCTGGCGTTCCGGCGGCGTCCGGCTCCCGTCTGCTGCTCGTCAGTCTCACCACGCTCGGCCTCCTGGCCTGCGCGGTGCCGTTCATCGTCCGGGCGGCCATCGCCGTGATGGGGGCTGATTCGACGACCCCGATCGAATGGGTGCCCGCGACGTTTCCGCCGCGGCAGGCCTACCAGCAGTTCACGAGCCAGTTCGAGAGCGGCGACGTGGTGGTGGCATCGTGGCCCGGCTGCACGCTCGGGGCGCCGGCCATCGACCGATTCATCGCGGCTGCCAGCGGCACGGCCGCGCCCCGCGACCCGCAGGGGCGGCCCTGGTTCGAGCCGATCGTGGCGGGATCGACCGTGCTCGAGCGGCTGACGGCCCCGCCGTTGTCGCTCGACCGTGAGACGGCGATCGACCGCCTGCGGGGCATGCTCGTGGGGCCCGACGGCGAGACGACCTGCCTCGTGATTCCCTTCACGCAGGAAGGCCTCTTCGATCGCCGGCGGGCCGTCGCCTGGATTCGCGACACGCTGCTGCAGACGGCGACGCCGGTGGCCGAGGATCTTCGTCTTGCCGGCCCCGTCGTCGAGAACGTCGCGGTGGACGAGGCAAGCGGCGACAGCCTCCGGCTCTATGGCGCACCGGCCGCGGCCGTGATTCTCGCGCTCACCTGGTGGTCGCTGCGATCGCTGCGGTATGCCCTGCTCGTGTTCGTGTTGTCGCTGCTCTGTGTGGGCGTCTGCTTCTGGTCGCTGCACGCCTGGGGCGACCGGATGAACCCGGTGCTGATCGTGATGCCGCTGCTCGTGCTCACGCTCGGCGTATCGGGGGGCATCCATCTGGTGAACTATCTCGTCGAGGCGGCCGAGACGGGGCCGCGGCGGGGTGTGGCCGCCCGGGCGATCGCCCTCGGCTGGGTGCCGTGCAGCCTGTCGGCCGGCACGACATCGCTCGGCCTGCTTTCGCTGATCGTGAGCGAGCTCGAGCCGATCCGCGTGTTCGGCTTTCATGCCGCCTTCGGCGTCGTCGCCACGCTCGCGGTGCTGTTTCTTGTGGTGCCCGGCATCTTCGAGCGGTGGCCGATCAGCGGCCGCGCGGATCATGCCGCCGTCGAGTCGGCGGGGCCATCGTGGCTGGCCGACACGGTCGTGCGGCGGGCGATGCCGATCACCGCCACGGCGCTCGTCGCGCTCGTGGTGGCCGGCGTCGGTGTGCCGCAGATCCGGGCGTCGGTCGGCATCGACACGCTCTTCACGTCGGAGTCGGCGGTGGTTCGCGACTACCGCTGGCTGGAGAAGCACATCGGGCCCTTGGCGCCGATCGAGGTGGTGGTGCGGTTTCGGAAGTCGTCGACGCTGCGGCCGGCCGAGCGGCTCGACATTGTGCGCGAGGTCGGCGCCGCGCTCGAGACGCTCCCCGGCGTGAGCGGCCTCACGTCGGCAGCGCTCTTTCTGCCCGACCTGCCCGAGGCGTCAGGCCTGCGCGGGGCCGTGCAGAAGGCGGCGGTGGCCCGCAGGCTCGAATCGAACCTTACGCAGCTGGCCGACATGAGCCTGATCCGCGAGGCGGACGGTGAGCAGCTCTGGCGGGTGACGGCCCGGGCATCGGCCTTGGCCGGCCTCGACTACGGCGAGTTCCTCCGACGGGTGCAGTCGGTCGTCGATCCGATCGTGGCGACTCATGGTGGCAGTGGTGCGGGCGTCGCCGCCGACTGCACGGGCGTGCTTCCGCTGATCAACGCCATCCAGAAGACGCTGCTCGGCGATCTCTTTTCAAGCTTCTTGTCAGCCTGTCTGGTGATCGCCGGCGTGATGATGGTCGTGGAGCGGGGCGTGATCGCAGGGCTCGTGGCGATGATTCCCAACGTGTTTCCGATGATCCTGCTCTTCGGTCTCTTGGGCTGGGTGCGGCTGCCGCTCGACATCGGCAGCACGATGACGGCTTCGATCGCGCTCGGCATGGCGGTGGACGGCACGTTTCATTTTCTCACGTTCTTCCGCCGCGGACTGGCTCGCGGCGCGGCTGACGCAGCGGCTGCAACACATGACTCGTCGCCGTCCCCGGTGGTCGTCCGCAGCGCCGCCGTGCATGAGGCCTACCGTCATTCCGCGACCGCGCTCGCCCAGAGCGCGATTGTCTGTGGACTCGGCATCCTCGTGTTCGCCGCCAGTTCGTTCGCTCCGACGCGGCGGTTCGCCTGGATGCTCTCGCTTCTCGTGTGGGCCGCGCTGATCGGCGACCTCGTCGTGCTCCCCGCCCTTCTCGCCAGCCCCGCCGGCAAATGGTTCCGCCCGCGGGAAAGGCCGTAGGCCCGTTGCTCCGCAACGGGCTGCGAGTAGCCCGGTCACGCCGTGACCGGAAAAAAGCCCGTCACGGAGTGCCGGGCATCCGGTGTCGCCACCTCGCCGGATGCGGTCGCGTATGACGATCGTCCCAGCCTGGTTTTCCGGGCACATTCGCGTGCTGGACCAAGGATGTCCCTGGCGTCGGTTCCAATCTG
>JAPOJV010000068.1 GCA_029978085.1 bacterium | reverse complement strand
GGGGTTAAAGGCCCCGGGGGGAAGGCCCCCCCCCCCCCCCGGGGGAAGAAGCCCCCCCGCCCCCCCCCCCCCCCCCCCGGGGGGGCCCCCCCCCCCGCCGATGCCCCCCCCCCCCCCGCCCCCCCCCCCGGCCCCGCCGGTAGCGGGAAGGCCGCTGTGGACGCGGCCTCAGGCAGAAGTGATGTCGGCGTCGTAGATGCGGTATTTCTTGGTCACGAGCGCGCCGCCGCGCTCGAGCGTGCGCTTCGAGAGGTGGTTGCTCTCCAGCACCCACGAGAACTCGGTTTCTTCCATGCCCCAGTCGAGGATCGGCTGCACGAGCGCGGCCATGAGCACGAGCCCCACGCCCCAGGCCTGATACTCGGGCACCACGTTCGTGCTGATCGCCCGCATCCGCTTGATGCCCCGCTTGTTCCACAGGAGCTTGAGGAAGCCGAAGGGAAAGAGGCGGCCGTTGATCGCCTTGATCCGCGGGTTGTAGTCGAGCAGACAGAACACCGTGCCGATCGGCTTGCCATCCACTTCGGCCACGAGGGCGAGCTCCGGCACGATCAGGTGCTTGAGGCTCGCCGCCATGTGCCTCACCTCGCCGGGGCTCAGCGGCACGAAGCCCCAGGTGCCCCCGAGGCTCGAGTTATAGACCTCGAGGAACATCCGCACTTCGGCGTCGAACCGGCTGCGGTCGAGCGGCCGCACCTTCACGCCAAACCGCTCCTTCACTCCCTCGACCATCGTGCCCAGCTTCGAGTCGAGCGACGAGAGCATCGAGGTCTTGCCCCAGAAGGCATAGAGGTCCTCGATCTTGCCGAAGCCGTTCTCCTCGACGAGCTTGGCGTAATACGGTCGGTTGTGCGTCATCATGAAGAACGGGGGCGTCTCGAAGCCCTCGATCAACAGGCCGCACTCGTAGTTGAGCGACGGGTTCGTCGGTCCCCGCACGCTCTGCATGCCCTGCGACTTGAGCCAGCCCTTCGCGGCGTCGAAGAGCGATTTCGCCGCGGCCGGATCATCGTCGCACTCGAAGAACCCGAAGAAGCCCCGCTGCTCATGGTAGCGGTCGATGTGGCCCTGATTGACGATCGCCGTGATCCGCCCCAGGTCGCGGCCGTCCCGCGTGGCCAGAAACGAGCGGCTCTTCGACCGCTCGTAAAAGGGATGCGGCCGGAACCCGAGCAGCTCCTCCTGCGACATCACCAGCGGGGGCATCCAGCAGGGGTCGTCCTGGTAGATCCGCCACGGGAGGCGGACGAACCGCCGCTGCTGAGACCGGGTTTCGACCGGTTCGATGCCGACATCCGCCACGTGGGCTCCCTCGCCGCCGCAGGCCTCTCCGGACGGCGCCCGGCAGCCGGCGCGGCCCGAAACCAGCCGGAAACCGTGTCGTTCCAACACCTTCCGTCCGTTCCATAGCATCTTCGGGGGCGGGTGGCGTGCGCGTCAACGCCGTCAGGATTGCCCACCCCCCAAATTCGCCCCCGGCAGTTTTCCGATCTACAACTGAAAGCCTGGGATCGTGGCGATGGAGCGATCGACCCGGGCGTAGCCATTTCGCCTCGAGGACGATGTTCCGATGATCGCGTCACGCCTGTTCGATGCCGCCGGCGACTGCCTCGTGACCGGGGCCACGGGCCTGGTCGGCAACAACGTCGTCCGCATGCTGGTCGGCCAAGGCCGGAGCGTGCGAGTGCTCGTCCGCCGGTCGAGCGCCGTGGGTGATAAGGCCTTCGCCGGCCTGCCGCTGACGCACGTGGCCGGCGGGCTCGACGACGAACGCGCCCTGCAAGACGCGGTGGACGGCGCGGCCTGCGTGATCCACTCAGCCGCAATGGTGCACTGTGGCTGGAAGCACCTCGCCGAGATGCGGGAAGTGAACGTCGAGGGCACGCGACGGATCGCCCGAGCCGCGCGGCGGGCAGGGGCCAGGCTCGTGCACGTGTCGAGCGTCGATGCGATCGGCCTGCGGGCCGATGGCGGCCCGGCCGACGAGGAGACGCCCCCCGGCGGCATGCCCGAATGCCCCTACGTGGTCACGAAGCGGGAGGCCGAGGCGGCGGTGCTCGCGGAAGTCGAAGCTGGCCTCGACGCCGTGATCGTGAATCCCGTCTACATGATCGGTCCCTGGGACTGGAAGCCGTCGAGCGGCCGCATGCTGCTCGAAGTCGGCGCCGGCAAGGGGCTGTTCGCGCCCCCAGGCTCCAATGATTTCGTGGACGTCCGCGACGTGGCTGCGGGCATCCTCGCCGCCCTCGCCCGCGGCCAGACCGGCCGCCGCTACATCCTCGGCGGCCACGGCCTCTCCTACCTCGACGCCTGGCGGGTCTTCGCCCGGGCGGCCGGACGGATGCAGCCGCTCGGCATCGCCCCCCGCGCGATCATCCGCACGGCCGGCCTCGTGGGCGACCTCGCCGCCGCCATGCTTGGCCGCGAGCCCGACATCAATTCGGCAGCCACCCGGATGTCGATGCTCGCCCACAACTTCTCCTGCCGGCGGGCCGAGCAGGAGCTCGGCTACCACTACCGCCCGTTCGAGGAGACGGTGCAGGATGCGTGGAACTGGTTCGTGACGCGGGGCTATGCTCGGGCGGTGGCGGCACGGCCGGAGCTCGTGCGCTAGTCCGAGTGTGCGGGCCTGGAGCGGAGCGGTCAGGCACAAGCCGGCTCGGGGACGGTACAAGTCTCGTCGCGGGGACCTCGAAGACTCGGTCCAATGCTCCTCGAGCTTTCGCCGATCCCCTCGCCTCCCCGGGTCGAAGTTCGTGTCCGTGTTGGATGATCGTCGAGTGAGCTGCCGGCATGCCGCATATTTTGGTGGTTGAGGACGAAGAGCACCTCGCCTTTGGCATCAAATACAACCTCGAGTCCGAGGGGTATGCCGTCAGCACGGCGGGGGATGGGCAGGCAGCGCTCGCGCGGCTGGAGGCCGGGGATCCGCCGGTCGATCTCGTCGTGCTCGACCTCATGCTGCCGGGCATGAGCGGCTACGCCGTCTGCGAGGCGATTCGATCGCGGGGGAGTGACGTGCCGGTGGTCATGCTCACCGCCCGCACGCTCGTCGAGGACCGAATCCGTGGCTTCGATGCCGGCACCGACGTCTACCTGCAGAAGCCGTTCGATCTCGATGAGCTGATGTCGATCGTCCGCAATCTGCTCGCCCGCCGCGGCCGCGGCGACCGCACGGCTGTCGAGGCCGCGCCGAAGGCAAACGTCTACCGGTTCGGCTCGGCCGAGGTGAACTTCGATACCTGGGAAGTCTCGTCTCGCGGGCAGCCGGTGCGGCTGACGAATCTGGAAATGAAGTTGCTCCGCTACCTCGTGGAGCACGAAGGGAGCGTCGTGTCGCGGGAGGAGCTGCTGAAGAATGTGTGGGGGCTCACGCGGGCGCCGGCCACCCGCACGATCGACACGTTCATGCTCAACCTGCGGAAATACTTCGAGGCCGATCCGTCGAAGCCCGTGCACTTTCTCTCCGTCCGCGGCACGGGCTACCGCTTCGTGCGGTGACGCGGGAGGGGCGTAGGCTTCCCGTGTGGTCATGTCACGCCGTGACATGTTTCCGGTCACGGCGTGACCGGGCTACCTTCCGGCGTGTCCGAGCAACGGGCCTACGGATTGCCCAGCAGCGCCGCGGCGGCACGACCGGGGTCGTCGGCCTTGAGCAGCGACTCCCCGACGAGCATCGCACCGATGCCTGCGGCCTCGAGCCGCTCGACGTCGGCCCGCGTCTTGATGCCGCTCTCCGCCACGAGCACCACGTCGTCCGGCACCCGCTCGCGGAGCCGCAGCACGTGGTCGAGATCGGTCGTCATCGTCTTGAGATTGCGGTTGTTCACGCCGACGAGCGTGGCTCCGAGGTCGAGCACCCGTGGCAGGTTCTCCTCGTCGTGCAGTTCCACGAGGGGCGTCATGCCGAGGTCGAGGATATCGCGATAGAGACTCCGCAGGTGGCAGTCATCGAGACACTCGGCGATCAGCAGCACCGCGTCGGCACCGTGGGCCCGGGCCTCGAGCACCTGGTAGCGATCGACGATGAACTCCTTCCGCAACACAGGCAGCGGCACCGCCACCCGCGCCGACTCCAGGTCGACGAGGCTCCCGCCGAAGTCCCAGGCATCGGTGAGCACCGACAGGCAGGCCGCTCCAGCCGCCGCATAGCCGCGGACGACGTCCTCGACCGTGGCTCCCGGGCGAATCTCGCCTGCCGACGGGCTCTTCCGCTTGAACTCCGCGATCAGCCGGACCGGTCCGGGGGCCGCGAGAGCCCCGAAGAAATCCCGCACCGGACCGGCCGTGGCGAGCCGCCCCTCGAGCGCCGCCGTCGGCACCCGCTCCCGCGCGAGCCGCACCTCCGTGCGTTTCCGGGCCACTATTTTGTCGAGCACTGTCGGCTGCATCGGTGTCTAGTGCCGGAAATGACGACGGCCGGTGAAGATCATCGGGATCCCGGCCGCGTCGGCCGCCGCGATCACCTCCGCGTCGCGCTTCGAGCCGCCGGGCTGCACGATCGCCGCGATGCCGGCCTTCGCGATCAGCTCGATCGAGTCGGGGAACGGGAAGAACGCATCGGAGGCGAGCACGCCGCCCCGGGCCCGCTCTCCCGCTTTCTCCAGGGCGATCCGCACCGAGTCGACCCGGCTCGTCTGGCCGATGCCGGCGCCGGCGAGGCTCGTGCCGTGGCAGACGGCGATGGCGTTGCTCGTAAGCCGCCGCACCACCGTGAACGCGAACTCGAGGGCTCGCGACAGCGGCGCGGCCGGAGATGACTGCGTGACGACCTTCCAGGTGGCCGGATCGTCGGCCACCACGTCGGGCCGCTGGGCGAGCATGCCGCCGGCCACGCTCCGCAGCTCGAGGCCGGCCGTCACCGCCCAGGGATCACCGGCGGGTAGCTCGACGAGCCGCACGCTGGCTTTCCATGTGGGCCGCGTGGTGAGCAGCTCGACCGCCTCCGGCGCAAAGGCCGGCGCCGCGATCACCTCCACGAACAATCCCGGTGCGAGCAGCAGCTCGGCACAGGCGCGGTCGAATGGACGGTTTACCGCGACGATCGAGCCGAAGGCGCTCGTTGGATCGGCCGCCATCGCCGCGGCCAGCGCCTCGGACACGGTGGCCGCACTGGCCGCGCCGCAGGGGTTCGTGTGCTTGACGACAACGGCCGCCGGCTCGGCGACGAGGCCCGCGAGCCGCGTCGCACCGTCGAGGTCGAGCAGGTTGTTGTACGACAGCTCCTTCCCGCAGAGCTGCTTCAGGCCGGCGAGGCCCGCATGCGTGCCCGCGGGGGCATAGAGGGCCGCGGCCTGGTGCGGATTCTCGCCGTAGCGGAGCGCGAGGCGACGCTCGAGCGGCAGTGGCACCCGCGCCGGCAGCGCCGCCTCACCGCCGTCCGGCACGGCTGTGTGCTCCATTCCCGCATGCCGAGCCATCCAGGCCGCGATCACGGTGTCGTAGCCGGCGGTGTGCTCGAAGGCCCGGGCCGCCAACTGCCGCCGTTCGGCGAGCGACGTGCCGCCCCGCTTGATGGAGGCGAGAAAGTCGTCGTATTGATCCGGATGCGTGACGATCGCCGCGAAGGCATGGTTCTTGGCCGCCGCGCGGACAAGGCTCGGGCCGCCGATGTCGATCAGCTCGATCGCCTCGGCCGGCGTGCAGTCGGGCTTCGCGATCACGCTCTCGAAGGCGTAGAGGTTCACGATCACGGCATCGAACCGCTCGATCCCGTGCGTGGCGAGCACCTCCAGGTCGTCGGGGCGATCACCCCGGGCGAGGATGCCGGCAAAGATGTTGGGGTGGAGCGTCTTCACGCGGCCGTCGAGCACCTCGGGAAACCCGGTGATCGCGGAGACGTCGTCGACCTCCAGGCCGTGGGCGGCGAGGGCCGTCGCCGTGCCGCCCGTGCTGGCGACCCGCACGCCGGCCGCCTTCAGGCCGGCAGCCAGCCGGTCGAGGCCGGTCTTGTCGAACACGCTGACGAGGACGCGACGGACGGGCACGACGTCGATCGCGGGAGAGGTGGCCCGAGGGGCCGTATGGGTGTGGCTCATGGAGCGGATTAGACCAGTCTCGACCGTCCGGAAAAGCCCCGCCCCTCACGCTGCCGGCAACTCGACCTCGAACACCGTGCCCGGTGGCGGCAGCCGTCCACGAACGCTCACCCTCCCGCGCATCTGCCGCACGAGCGCCTTCACGAGAAACAAGCCGAGGCCCGTGCCCTGGGTCGACCGCTCGAGCTCGCTGCCGAGCCGCACGAACCGCCGGAAAATCTGCGGCCGCTGCGACACAGGAATCCCCGGGCCATTGTCCGCGACGGTGATCTTCACGCGACCCCGCTGCGACTCGGCCACCGTCACCTCAACCTGCGGGTCAGGCAGCGAATACTTCACCGCATTGTCGATGAGGTTCCGCAACACGATCTCGAGATCGGTCTCGCGGCCGAGCACGGCCAGGCCGGGGTCGCCGCCCCCCTCGACCCTGATCCGCCCGGGATCGATGCCGTGCCGCTGGGCCACGGCCTCACACACCTTCCGCAGCACCGGCTCCACGGCGGCGACCTCACGGCCCCCGCGCGGCCGGCGCTGCAGCGTCTTGGCGGCGTCGAGCAGATGGTCGATGAGCGTATCGAGTCGCTCGATGTCCTGGAGCATGATCCGATGAAAGCCCGCCTGCTGCTCGGCCGGTACGGGCCGCCGCGTGAGCGTCTGCAGCGAGAGCTTGAGCGAGGCGAGCGGACTCTTCAGTTCATGGGTCACGCTGTCGATGAAGTTGCTCTGCCGCTGCGACAACGCGATCGCCTTCACCGTGAGCGCGAGATAGACGATCACACCCACGAGCACGAGCACGAGCAGGGCCACCCCCACGCCGAGCAACGCGTAGTAAAAGGCCGCGTTCTTCGACCCCAGCGCCGCCGCGATGCTCAGGAGCACCCAGCCCACGCCGAGCGCGATGATCGACCCGATGAGCACGACGCCCAAGAGAATCGGCCAGCCAAGCGAACGACGCGGTTCCATGATGCTCTCCGCCGAATATGGTACGACAGTGAGGGGTTGCCCGTGCCATGGAGCCGGCCTTGCTGGCCAGCGGAGCCATGGATGGCGAAGCGCAGACAGCATGGAGTGAGCGGAGGCCAGGATGGCCGAAGCGAACGTCCGGGCGACGTGGCACGGGCAACCCCGTCCCCCTGGATCCACTCGTGCCCCCGGCTGGCGGTGCGCACCGTTTGACCTGACCCCGAGGCCCCTGCTGGTGCCCCCTCACTCCTCAGTCGCGCTCACCGCCGGCTCGCTCACCATCACGTTCGACTGGCAGCATGACCGCTGGGCGCACCGCGTGACGCTCGACGGCCGGGCCGTAGCCGAATCGGTCGAAGACTCCGACGACGGCTCCAGCGATCCCCGCTGGCCCGCGTCGCCCGTGCTCACCGAGGTGATGCCCACGGAGGCCGCCGGCCGGCCGGCGATCGTCGGCGTCGGGCTGGCCGGGCGGTCGCACTTCTCGGCGAGCTTCACGCCCCATCCGACGCTGGCCGACAGCGTGCTGGTCGAGATCGCCTGCCGGGTGCAGGAGCAGCCCGGCCGGCTCGGCTCGACCTACCGGACGGCAGCCGGGCGGCTCGTGCGGGCGGTGCCCTGCGGGGAGGCAGACACGGACTCCCTGCCCCGCACGATCCAGTGGTCGTATGCGATCGGACCGCAGGGAATCGTGGCGGAGGCTGACGCGGCTTGCGATCCCCCCGCCGATGCATCACATTTCTAGGGCTGGCCTGCCGTTTTTCGGGCTCTGGCCTCTGATGCATTCAGTCCTGCGGAATCACCCATGTTCGACACGATCGAGCGGCTTAAGGCGGAGTGGACCGACAAATACGTCGTGATCAATTCGTCGGCACCCGAGCTCGCCCGCTTTGCGAAGACGACCGGCTTCGTGAAGACGGTCAACATGAACGGCCGCTGTCTGGTCGAGTTCGATCAGTACAACAACATCGGCTGGTACGACATCGATCCCACGGCGCTGAAGATCGTGCCGCAGCCGCTGCCGAAGCCCGCCGAGCCGAAGGCGGCGAAGCCGGCCGCGAAAGAAGCCGCCAAGCCCGCTGCGGCCAAGCCGGCGGCTGGAGCTGCGAAGAAGCCCTCGACGGCCGACATCCTCGCCGCTGCCCGGGCGAAGGCAGGCGGCGCACCCGCAACCAAGCCGGCCGAGGCCAAGCCTGCTGCAGGGGCGAAACTCTCCACGGCCGACATCCTGGCCCGGGCCCGTGGCGCGAAGGCTGCGGCCCCGGCAGCGACACCGGCGCCGGAAGTAACTGCCGAACCGGCTGCCGAGGCCGCCGCCGAAGAAGCCCCCGCCCCCGTCGCCAAGGCCGCCCCGAAGGCGAAGGCTGGTGGTGCATTGCCCACGACCACCGCCGACAAGATCGCCTGGTGCCGGGCCAACGACGCCAAAGGCTGAGGCGGGCCGCGACGAACCACGGACTTCTGCATTCGCGTTTGCAGGCTCACGTTCAGGGAGGAACGATCATGCGTCGATTCACGCTCGCAACGGTGTGCTGTGTGCTTGTGTTCGGCGGTGGCTGCCGCCCGCTCTCCCAGCATCCGCTCGTGGCCGAGGCCGTCGACGAAGTGATGCAAAACGAACGGGTCGCGGCAACGCTCGGCGCTCCGGTGACGTGCAGCAAGGCCGTTCGTGGCACGGCCAACGAGACCGACGGAATCGCGTCGCTCCAGTTCGACGTGGCGGGCGCCAACGCCAAGGGCGTCGTGGCCGTGGAGGGCAAGAAGACCCGCGGCCAGTGGGGCGTGACGCTGCTCGAGCTAAGGCCCGAAGGCGGCGGCGAGCACCTCCATCTGAGCCAGGATCTCGTGGCCCGCACCGGCACCGACACGCCGACGTTCGATCCCACGGCGAAGCCCGCCGCAGCCTCGACCCCCGCCCCGCCGCCGGATGACATCGAGATCGCGCTGCCCCCCGGCCCGCCGGGACAGTGATCGGTGCACGGTAGCCCGGTCACGGCGTGACCGGTAAAGAAGTGCTGCCGGCCACGCCGTGACCGGACGACGGTGACCTTACGGCATCTCCCGCAGCGCGGCGATCTCTTTCTCGCGACCGACGACGAGGAGCACCTGATCCTCGAGCAGCCGCGTCTTGCCGTCGGGGAACATCTCGAACTTCCCCCTCATCACGTCCTTGATGCCCATGATGTGGATCCCGATCCGGCTCCTCAGGTTCGCCTCCGCCAACGACTTGCCGGAGAGTGACGACGGCATCGCGACTTCCGCCACGCTGTACTCCGGGTCGATCGGCAGGTAGTCGAGCACGTTGGGCCAGGTCATCCGGTCGGCCAATTCGCGGGCGACTTCCTCCTCGGGAAATACCACGCGATCAACGCCGAGATGCTCGAGAATCTTGCCGTGCTCCTTGGTGACCCCCTTCACGATCACGTTGCGGGCCCCCAGCTCCTTCACATGGAGGGTGGCCAGGAGCGACTGCGAGATCGTCTCGCCCAGCGAGATGAAGACGGCCGTGGCGTCGCGGATCGGCAGGTTCTCCAGCACCTCGCGGTCGGTGGAGTCGCCGATCACCGCCTCGTGCAGCACGTTCTTGAGGAGGTCGAGCCGATCCCGCTTTACGTCGACGCCCGTCACCTGGCAGCCGTTGGCGGCCAGCTTCGTGGCGAGGGCCGAGCCGAACGTGCCCATTCCGAGCATGATGAACTTCTTGACGGGGGCCATGCGATCAGCCGACGAGCGGCTCCTCCTCAGGGTATTCGGGCTGGTAGGGCCGCCGGGGCCGCGACAGGGCGACCGCGGCCGTGATCGGGCCGAGCCGGCCCACGAACATGAGTGCGATAAGCACCAGCTTGCCCGGATCGGACAGGGCCGGCGTGATGCCGGTGGAAAGCCCCACCGTGGCCAGCGCCGAGATGCACTCGAAGAGCGCCTCGAGAAACCAGCGGGGACGGGCCGCGAGGCTCCCGTTGCTCTCTACGACGAGAAGAGCCACCA
Source organism: bacterium (assembly GCA_029978085.1). Classification (GTDB taxonomy): domain Bacteria; phylum Planctomycetota; class Planctomycetia; order Pirellulales; family UBA1268; genus QWPN01. Next base: position 6,087 of record JAPOJV010000068.1, on the reverse strand, counting down.
GCGCCGCGATGCCAACCGCGGCGAAGAGCAACGCCGCCGCGGCCGCCCGCTCCGTCGCGGCATGCGGGATCGTGCGCCGGAAGAAATTCACCCGCTGGCAGCCACGAAACTTCGCCCAGCTGTTGACGACGAGCGTCATGAACGTGCTCACCTTGAACCCGCCCCCCGTCGAGCACGGGCCGGCGCCGATCGCCATCAGGATGATGGCTAAAAAGAGCGTCTCGCTGGTGAGCGCGGCGTAGTCGACCGTGTTGAACCCGGCCGTGCGGCAGGTGGTCGAGTGGAACAGCCCCATGAGGAGCCGCTCCATGAGTGGCCGGCCCACCAGCGCCTCCTCCCACTCGAACGCCCAGAAGGTGGCCGCGCCGAATGCAAGCAGTCCCGCCGTGCCGATCAGCATCATCTTCGACTGTGTATGGAGCCGCTGCCAGAACGGCTCGCGGGCCCGGAGTCGGGAGACCACGTCGAAGATCACTGGAAATCCGATGCCCCCCACGACGATCAGACCGCAGATGACGAGGTTGATCGACACGGCGCTGGCCTGGGGCATGAGGCTCTGGTCGTGGAGGGCGAAGCCGGCGTTGCAGAAGGCGGACACAGAATGGAAGAGCGATGTCCAAAGCACCTCCCGGGCCGGAGCGGTGCCCCAACTCGACCAACAGAGCCCAATGAAGCCGATCGCCTCGGCCAGCAGCACCGTCGCGAGGAGCGCGCCGGTCACCCAGCGGAGATCGCGGCCCGATTTGACGCCCAGGGTGTCGGCGATCACGGCTCGCTGCCGCAGCGTGGCCTGGCCGCCGGCCTGGAACGTGATCAGGGTGGTGATCGTCATGATCCCGAGACCGCCGAGCTGGATGAGCAGCAGGATCAGCCCCTGCCCGAGCGGCGAGAAGTCGTTGAGCGTGGACCGGACGGTGAGCCCCGTCACGCAGCAGGCGCTCGTGGCCGTGAACACGCCATCCACCAACGACACGGCAGGCCGGCCGGGCTGGCGACAGGCCGGGAGCGTGAGCGCGAAGCCGCCGAGCAGGATCGTGAGCACGTAGGCCGCGAACGACACCCGGGCGGGATAGCTGACGAGCGATCCGGTGAACTGGGGCATCAGTGCCGGCCACGGGTGGGAGCCCGCCGCCGACCGCGGCCCGCTCCGCGCGGGTGGACGGCTTCAGCCGCGCCAGCATCCCGGGAGCGTTCCCACGATGGTAATTCGGGCCGATCGTGACGGACAATCGGGCAGCGGATCAGGCCGGATTTTCCGCATCTTTTCCGACTCGGGAGAATTGTTTGACTCGCGTGTGGGCGGACCCATAATGACGATGTCTCGTTCGCCACGCGTCAGCCCGCTGCGGCTCCCCAGCCGTCCCATCCGCGGGTCTGAAAACCCAGGGCACCGGGGCCGTCCCGCCGGCCTGATGGGTGAAGGTCACTTTGCAGACAAGGAGTCGTTCGTTCCCGATGGCACGGATTCGCAACGTTTTTGAGATTATCGAACTCTACGGCCACGATGAGAATTTCGAGCCGCAGTGCACGTCGGAATTCATTCCGACGCACGCCCCGGCCGGCTCGAAGCAGAAGATCGACGTGCTCGCCGAGCGGATTCAGCGCGGCATGCCCCTGTGGCACCCCGAGGACTCGACCGAGTCGTCCGAGGCCCTGCTCGCCGGCAGCGGCGCAGGTCGCTGAGCCACCGGTCAGCCTCTCGTCAGCGTATCACCGCCCTTCGCGGCCTCGGCCGCGGAGGGCGGTTTCTATTTCACGCTTGGCGGATGCGGCCTTGAGCTTCTGCCGCTTGTCGTGGGTCTTGCGGCCCCGGCCGATGCCCAGCAGCACCTTCACCCGGCCATTCTTGAAATACATCTTCAGGGGCACGAGCGTGAGCCCCTTCTCAAACGCCTGTCCGGCGAACTTGCTGATCTCGCGGCGATGGAGCAGCAGCTTCCGGGGCCGCTTGGGCTGGTGATTGAGCCGGTTGGCCTTCTCGTATTCGGGAATGTCGCAGCCGATCAGCCAGACCTCGCTGCCATCGATCCGGCCGTACGCCTCGTCGAGCGACATCCGCCCCACCCGCAGGCTTTTGACCTCGCTGCCCACCAGGGCGATCCCGCACTCGAGCGTGTCGAGAATCTCGTATTCGTGCCGCGCCTTGCGGTTCTCGGCGACGACCCGCTCGGCGGGCTTCTCGTCGCTCTTCTTGGCGGCGGGCTTGCCGGCGGCGGACTGGGTTGGTTTGGGGGCGGCCACGGGACTCGACCGGCGGTTGGGCGGGGGTGAAACGACACATTACACTTTACGGTCTGGATCGGTCTGCCGCGCCGATTCCCTCCCGATCCCGCCTGCGGAGTCGCACCGCTCATGCCCCTCCTGTCGTCGATGATCGCCCTCGTGTCCGCCTGCCTCGCCATGACGGCCGCTGCCGCGAGCCCCGGCTTTGTTCCGGGAGACTCCCGGCCCCCGGGTGACGGCCCTGCGATCCAGGTGCCTGGCGGCTGGATGGTGGCCTACGACGAGACGATCCCCGGCACGAGCGTGACGTTTCGGATGGTGCCTGTGCCGGGCGGGCGGTTTCGCATGGGGTCTCCCGACGCCGAAGCCGGACGGTCGGCCGACGAGGGGCCGGTGTTCGAGGTCGACATCCCGCCCTTCTGGATGGGCCGCTGCGAGGTGACCTGGGCCGAGTACAAGCGGTACATGGCCGCCTGCGACCTGTTCATCGCACTCCAGTCGGCGGGCGTCCGCGCAGTGGCAGCGGGCGCCGAGGCCGACGCGGTGACGGCCCCGTCGAACCTCTACGACCCGACCACGACGTTCACCAACGGCGAAGATCCGACCCAGCCCGCCGTCACGATGACGCCGTTCGCAGCTCGGCAGTACACGAAGTGGCTGAGCGGCCTGACGGGCCGGTTCTACAGGCTGCCCTCCGAGTCGGAGTGGGAGTATGCCTGCCGCGCCGGCTCGGCGACGCCCTGGCATTCGGGCAGTGATCCACAGTCGCTTGCCGACGTCGCCTGGCTCGCCGACAACTCCGACGACACGACCCATCCCGTAGGCACGAAGCAGCCCAATGCCTGGGGGCTCCACGACATGCACGGCAACGTCGCCGAATGGGTGATCGACGAGCTCGTCGAGAAGGGCTATGCCCGCCAGGCGGCGCTCCCGCAGCCCGTCGCCGCTGCCGACGCCATCACATGGCCGGAGCGGCTCTACCCGCGCGTGCTGCGCGGCGGAGCCTACTACGACGAGCCGACCGAATGCCGAAGCGCCGCCCGCCGCGGCTCCCGCGATGCCGGCGGCACGGCCGACGACCCGGACTGGAAGGACGTGGACCCCAACCTGCCGAAGAGCCCGTGGTGGTATACGGAGGCGCCGGCGCTCGGCGTGGGCATGCGTCTCGTGCGGCCGCTCACCGAGCCCGAGGTGGCCGCCCGTGGCCGCTGGTGGGACGCCGACACCGAGAGCATCCGCGAAGATGTCGCCAGCCGGCTGACCGAAGGCCGCGGAGCCCGCGCCATCGTCGATCCACAGTTTCCCGCCGACGCGAAGGCCGCCGGCCTCGGCGACTGAACGCCCCTTGCCCTGGATCAGCCCTGGAGCCGTGCCGATATGCCGCTGCGTCGCCCGCTCTCCCGCGTCCTGACATGCCTGAGCATCGCGGTCGGGGCCTTCGCGGCCTGCCCGACGATTCCGGCCGCCGACTGGCCCGACTGGCGCGGGCCGAACCAGGATCGCCACTACGCCGGGCCGACGCTCGTCACGACGTTCGATCCGGAACAGGGCACGAACGTCGTCTGGAAAAATGACGAGGCCGGCGGCATCTCCACGCCCGTGATCATGGGCGGGAAGCTCTTCACGCTCGTCCGCCACAAGCCCGGCACGCCCGAGGAGGCCGAGAAGGTGCTCTGCCTCGATGTGGCGACCGGCACGAAACTCTGGGAGAACGTGTTCAACGTCTATCTCTCCGACGTGCCGGCCGAGCGGGTCGGCTGGTCGGCCGTCGTCGCCGACCCGGCGTCGAATACCGTCTTCGCCCACGGCGTGTGCGGCGTGTTCACGGCGATCGACGCGGCGACGGGCGCGACGAAGTGGCAGCGGTCGCTGCACGAGGAATTTGGTTTTCTTTCGACGTACGGCGGCCGCACGAACATCCCGGTCGTGTTCGAGGATCTCGTCATCGCCAGCGCCGTCGTCACGGGCTGGGGCGACACCGCCCGGCCGGCGCATCGCTTCCTCGGCATGGACAAGGCGACGGGCGTGGTTCGGTGGATGAACGGCACGAAGGAGTTGCCCGAAGACACGACCTACAGCACGCCCTCGCTCGCCGACTTCGGCGGCACGGCGGCACTCGTCTTCGGCTCGAGTGACGGCAGCGTCTGGAACTTCCAGCCGCGGACGGGCAAGGCCGCGTGGAGCTTCAAACTCTCGCGCCGCGGTATCAACACCGCGCCGCTCGTGGACGGCGACACCGTGATCATCTCGCAGTCCGAGGAGAATCTCGACAACACGTCGATGGGCTCGGCGACCGTCTTCAAGGCGGCCGGCAGCGGTGACATCACTGCCGCGGCGGCGATCTGGCAGAAGAAGGGCGTGATGGATGGCCGCTCGATGCCCGTGGTGCTCGGCGACCGCATCTATTTTCTCGACGACGGCGCGAAGGTCTACGCCTTCGACAAGGCGACGGGCGCACCGGTCGGCCGGCCGCAGAAACTCCTGGGCACGATCGTCCGCGGCAGCCCACTCGTCGCGGATGGCAAGCTCTACGCCTGCTCGACGAGCGGCTGGCACGTGCTCGAGCCGACGGCCGAGGGCGTGAAGTTCGTGAATCGCATGCGGTTCGACGAGGAGGACGAGGTGACGGCCTCGCCGATCGCCGCGAACGGACTCCTCTACCTCACGACCGGCGCCCGGCTCTACTGCCTGGGATCGCAGGCAGCGCCAGTCGCGAGCGGCCCTGTGCCATCCCGGGTGGAGGCCGTCTCGGCCGCGACGAAGGGCCCGGCGGGCGAGCCGGCCTGGGTGCAGATCGTTCCCGCCGAGGCCCAGATCGCGGCGGGCGAAACCCTGCAACTCACGGCGCGGCTCTTCGACGCCGCGGGGCGATTCGTGAAGGAATCACCAGCCACGTTCACCGCGTCGGCCGGCACGGTGTCAGCCGACGGCGCCTACACCGCGCCCGCCGGTCAGCATGCCGCCGCGATCGTGACGGCGAAGGTCGGCGGTCTCGAGGGCAAGGCACGAATCCGCTCGATGCCCCCGCTGCCCTGGCGGTTCGACTTCGACGAGATTCCACTCGCGGCTGACCCGAAGACGGGCGTCGTGAAGGGGGAGCCGCCGCTTCCCTGGATCGGCATGCGGTATCGCCACGTCGTCCGCGAGGTCGATGGCTCGAAGTGCCTCGTGAAGGTGACCACGATCCCGAAAGGCACGCGGAGCCAGGGCTGGATCGGGCCGATCACACTGCACGATTATGTGATCCGGGCAGACATCCGCGCCCGTGAAACCGGCGTGGGCAAGCCGGGAGATCCTGCCACGCCGACCACGTCGTCCTCCGACACCGACGCCGACGCCTTCACGAAGGCCTTCGGCAATCCGGCGGCGCTGGAGAAGGCGAGGATGCCCGACATGGGGCTGATCGCCCAGCGGTACACACTCGACCTGATGGGCGCGGCGCAACAGCTGCAACTCCGCAGCTGGCCGCCGCAGGTCGCGACGCATTTTTCCAAGACGATCCCGTTTCCGTGGGAGGCGGGCCGCTGGTACGTCATGAAGCTCGAGGCCCGCACGTCGGGGCCGTCAGCGGTGCTTCGTGGCAAGGTCTGGCCGCGGGGGGAGCCGGAGCCCGACGCCTGGACTATTCATGCCACGCATGCCGCGGGGAACCTGCAGGGTAGCCCCGGCTTCTTCGGCAACTCGAAAGACTCCGAGATCTACATCGACAACGTGACCGTGGAGCCTGTGCAATGAGCACGCAAAAAACCTTGCAAACTGTGTACGGGGTGAGCGGGGTTGCCCCTACCGGTGAGCCGGCGTTGGCGGCAAGCGAAGGCAGGATGCCGAGAGCGCAGCCGCCATCGAGCGAGCGAAGGACAGGAT
>JAPOJV010000105.1 GCA_029978085.1 bacterium | reverse complement strand
GGCGGCGCTCGAGGCCCGCCACGATCGGGGCGAGTGCGTGACCGCGATGACGACGGCGGCCCCCCGACTGCTCCAGCGGCTCACCGCCGAGGGACGGATCCAGGGCGTGATCTCGCTCGGCGGCGGCGGTGGCACGGCGATCGCGTCGGCGGCGATGCGGCCGTTGCCGATCGGCTTTCCCAAGCTGATCGTTTCGACGCTCGCCAGCGGGAACACCGCCCACTACGTGGGCACGACCGACATCACGATGATGCCGGCCGTGGTGGACGTGCAGGGACTCAACCGGATCTCCCGCACGATCCTCGCCCGGGCGGCCGGGGCCGTCTGCGGCATGGTCGAGGCCGACGTCTCACCCGCCGACGACAAGCCGCTCATCGTGGCCAGCATGTTCGGCAACACGACGAAGTGCATCGAGGCTGCCGTGCCGCTCCTGCAGCAGGCGGGCTACGAGGTGCTCGTCTTCGCCGCAACGGGCACGGGCGGCCGCGCCATGGAGGCCCTGATCGCCAGCGGCCTCGTGGCGGGCGTGCTCGACATCACGACCACGGAACTGGCCGACGAGCTCGTCGGCGGCGTGCTCTCGGCCGGCCCCGAGCGGCTCGACGCTGCGGCGAAGCCCTGCTCGCGAACATCCGCCGGCTCTCCATGGAAGCCCGAGGCGTGAGCCCAGAGGAGAGCTGAGGAATGCCCAACGAGTTGATGCCCCATCCCTGAGCGGAGTTCCACCCATGCCCCACGTCAAGCATTACGGAGTCTTTCAGTTCAAGCCCGAAGTCAGTGCCGGCCAGATCGCCACCTGCTTCCACGAGATGGCGGGCATGGTGGGAAAGATTCCCGGCCTCCTCGACTTCCATTACGGGCCCTACGACAGCGGCGAGGGGATGAACGACGGCTTCACTCACGGCTTCATCATGACGTTCGCGAGCCCCCAGGCCCGCGACGAATACCTGCCCCATCCTGAGCACGAGCGGGTCAAGGGGATCGTGGTGCCGTGCCTCGCCCGCGTGATCGTGTTCGACTTCAACATGCCCGCCTAACTTGGAGCGTCTCCCATGCGTAGCGTTGTGCTCTTTCTGGCCGTCCTGGCTGCCGGCATGGCGTATGCCGCTGAGCCGCGGCCGCTCTTCGATGGGGCGTCGCTGGCGGGCTGGGATGTGCGGGCAGGGGAAGAGAAGTGGTGGAAGACGGCCGACGGCATGATCCTGGGCGGGTCGCTCACGGAGAACGTGCCGCACAATACGTTTCTGTCCACGAAGGACTCGTTCGACAATTTCGAGCTGGCTTTCACAATCCGCATCCGCGGTGCGGGCGGCTTCGTCAACTCTGGCATCCAGATCCGCAGCACGCGGGTGCCACATTCGCATGAGATGAAGGGCTACCAGGTCGATGCCGGCCCGGGCTGGTGGGGAAAACTCTACGACGAGTCGCGCCGGAACAAGGTCATCGGCGAGCCGAAGGACGCGAAGGCCTTGGCTGCCGCGATCAAAGAAGGCGACTGGAACGAATACCGGATTCGCGCGGAAGGGCCGGCGATCCGGTCGTGGATCAACGGCGTGGCTGCGCTCGACTATGAGGAAAAAGACGCCACGATCCCGCTCTCGGGCCAGATCGGGATTCAGGTGCACGGCGGCGGGAAGGCGCTCGTCGAGGTGAAGGACATTACGATCCGACCCCTGCCGCCGCCCCCCGCCGGCGCGGCGCCGCCGGCTGCAACGCCCCCCACGCAGCCACTCTCCGCGGCTGACGAGGCGGTGCATTTCTCGCTGGCCGACGGCTTCACGGCCGAGCTCGTGGCAGAGGAAGGGACGGATCCAGCGAACCCCTACGGCAAGTTCGTCGCCCTCGCCTTCGACGCCCGCGGCCGGCTCTGGACGACGACGGCGGTCGAGTATCCCGTCGATGCGAACGAGAGTCCGGAGGCGTCGCGACGGCTGTTTGCAGCGGGCGGTCGCGACAAAGTCCTCGTGATCGACGACCCCTGGGCCGCGAAGCCGTCGCCGCCGCGGGTGTTTGCCGATGGCCTCGCCATCCCGCTTGGCGTGCTGCCGTATCGGGACGGCGCGTTCGTGCAGTACGGCCCGGAGATCCGGTTTTACCGCGACACGAACGGCGACGGCCGAGCCGACGGTTTCGAGACCGTGCTCAAGGGGTTTGGCGTGCAGGACTCGCACCTCTTTCCTCACCAGTTCACGCGAGTCCCGGGGGACTGGATCCTGCTGGCCCAGGGCCTGTTCAACGCGTCGCTCGTGAAGCGGCCGGCCAACGCACCGTTCGCGGACGGCACACAGCAGGCCCGGTTCGACGCCTGTAAGCTCGGCCGGTTCAAGCCCGACGGCTCGCTGTTCGAGTCGCTCACGGCAGGCCCCAACAACATCTGGGGGCTGACGATCTCCCGCAACGGCGAGATCTGGCTCCAGGAGGCGAACGACATCGGCTACCCGATCTTTCCGTACGAGCCTGGCGTGCTCGTGGCGACGGGTTCCCCCGACCGCCTGCGGCCCTACCAGCCGCTGATGCCCGCGCCGCTGGCCCCGGCGCAGATGGGGGGCACCGGCCTGAGCGGCCTCGCCCTCGCCGACGATGTCGATGGCTGGCCGGGCCCGTGGGGGGCCGGCGCTGGGGCGACGCCCGACGAACGGTTGTTCTACGTGGCGAATCCGATCACCAACCGGATCCAGTCGATCATCGCCACGCGGTCGGGCGAGCGATACACGTATCGCAAGGGGCCCGATCTCCTCGTCAGTGGCGACAAGGCGTTCCGTCCCGTGGCGGTGCAGTTCGGCCCTGACGGCTGCCTCTACGTGGTCGACTGGTACAACAAGATCATCTCGCACAACGAGGTGCCGCGGAATCATCCTGACCGTGACCGCGTTCGCGGCCGCATCTGGCGAATCCGGCACGCATCGCAACCGCTGCGGGAGCCGGTTGCCGTGGCGAAGCTGCCCACGGAACAACTGCCCACGCACCTCGGCGCCCCGAACGCGCGGATCGCCGACATCGCCTGGCAGGAGATCGTCGACCGTAAGGCGACGGTGATCGTGCCCGTGCTCGAGAAGCGGGCCGCCGATCCGGTCGAGCCAGTCGCCGCCCGTCTCGGTTGCCTGTGGGCCTTGGAAGGGCTGGGTGCCGTGACGGCGCCGCTGCTGCAAACGCTCGTGGGCGATGCGAGCCCCGACCTGCGGCATGAGGGGATCAGGATCGCAGCGACGGTCTGCTCCGAGACCGAATTCCGCCGGCTCGCCACACCCCTCGTCGATGACCCGGCTCCGAAGGTGCGGGCGGCGGTTGGCGATGCGCTGCGGCGGATTCCGGTCACGGAGCCCGACACGATCGCCCTCATCATGCGGCTCGGCCGTGAGCGGGCGACGGGTGATCGATGGGCGATCTACGACCGCGACTTCGAACGGTATCTGGCCCGCTGGGCGTTGGAACGGCATGCCGACCAGGTCGCCTCGTTCCTCGACTCGGAGGCAGGGCGCATGCTGCCGATCGAAAACCGTCTGCTTGCTACGTTGGCCCTGAAACAGCAGGCTGCCGCGGTCGCGCTCGTGAAGCTGTTGCCCGAGGTTGCACGTCCTCTCGACGGTGAGGAACTCCGGGTGCTCGCCAGTCATGCCGAGGTGCCCGAGGTGGGGGCTGCGGTCCGGCTGCTGGCCCTCGACCCAGCGTCGCGTGGGCCCACGCTCCGCGGGCTCCAGGCCTTGCGGACGAGCCTGGACAGTCCGGGCATCGAGCCGATCGTTGCGGAGGCCACGCCCGGCCTCTTCGCGTCAGGTGCCGCCCCCGGCGAGATCCAGCTGGCCCTCGAACTTGCGGGCGCGTTCAAGCTGCGGGCTGTCGAGCCGCAGGTGGCAGGGGTGCTCGCGAACCCGAGCGCCACCGCCGAGCAGCGTCGCGCCGCAATCCGCTGCCTCCGGGAAATGGGCCGGATGACCGTCGAGACGATGCGCACGCTGCTGGCGGGGACGGCCGCCGATCCGCAGCTCCGCGCCGAGGCGATCATGGCGTGTGCCGAGTCGCGTGATCCCGAAACCTGCGCGGCGGTCGTCGATACCTGGGACGACCTTGCGTTTCACGAGCGGCAGACCGTGGCCTCGCTTCTGGCGCGGCACCGCGAAGGGGCACGCGCGCTCCTGGCCGCGATTCGTGCCGACGACATCGACGCCGCCACCCTGCCGCTCACGTTGCTGGCCGACATGCGGACGGTGCTGGGCAACGAGCCAGAGCTGGAGGAGATCTGGGCCGAACTGACTGCCGACGCGACCGCCGTGCTGCGACTGACCGGCGCCGATGAGGCCGCCGGTGCCACGGTGTCGCTGGACGGCCCGTTCACCATCGAGGCCTGGGCCAATCTCGAAGCCCCGATCGGCAACGAAGACAGCCTCGTGGCGGCCGACGGCCTCATCGACATGAATTTCTGCGACGGTCGCTTTCGCGTCTGGACGAAGCAGCACGGCGATCTGGCGGTCGCGAAGTCGTCCGCCACGCCCGACACCTGGACGCACTTTGCGGTCACCCGGGATGCCGAGGGCATGTTTCGGATCTACGTGGACGGCGAACTCGATGCCGAAGGGACGGCCCGCGAGACGATCCCCTACGCCGGCGTGCGGATCGGCTACAGCACACCCAAGGGGGCGGACAAGGGCACCCGTGGTCGGCTGGCCGAGTTCCGCATCTGGAACCAGGCCCGCACGGCCGACGAGATCCGGGCCGACTTCGACCGCAGCTTCGCCGGCGACGATGATCGGCCGGCGAGTCTTGTGTCGTTTCATGGGGGCACGGCGTGGGGCGCGACGGCGGGGGGCGCCCGCGTGGAGCCCGCGCTCGACGCCCCGAAACTCGTGACGGCCGCGGAGCTTGCAGCCCGCACGGAGAAGTTCGCCCGATTTCGCTCGCTTGCGGAGAGTGCCGGTGACGCCGCCCGTGGGCAGGCTCTGTTTGCGGCGAAGTGCCTCGTCTGCCACCAGCAGGGTGGTCAGGGGGGCAAGGTGGGGCCGGCGCTCGACGGGCTGGGCGTGACGGGAGTCGAGGCGATCCTGCGGAACGTGCTCACGCCGAACGCGGCGATGGAGGGGGGCTATCGCAGCTTCCGCGTGGTCACGAAGGACGGCCGGATCGTGCAGGGCTTGCTCGTTTCTCGCGATGCCACTGCGATCGTGATTCGCCAGCCGAATACGGCCGACATCCATATCCCGGCGAAGGACGTCGCTCAGGCCGACTTTACCGGCATCTCCGTGATGCCGGAGGGCCTGCTCGAATCGATGTAGCCGCAGGAGGTGTCAGACCTCTTCGCCCACCTGAAGTCGCTCGTCGGATCTGCGACACGTCCGTAGAGCGGGCGCGGTATCCTATCGGCCGTTCGCAACCGTCGATCCCATCTTCACCCGGGGTATGAATCGCGATGGCTGGCTTTTTTCAGGGATGTTTCAGCCTGTGTCGGGGCGCAGCGTGGGCGGGCGTCATGGTGGCATCACCCTGCGTGGCGGTCGCTGAATCGCCTGTCGTGTTCGAGAAGACGGTCCTCACCGACCGGTTCCACGCCGAGGCGGCGGGGTTCGGCGACATCGACAAGGACGGCCACGGCGACGCCGTCTACGGGCCGTATTGGTATGCGGGCCCGACGTTCGCCGAGCGATTCGAGATCTATCCGCCGAAGGACTTCGACCCGAATCAGTATTCAAACAACTTCATGACGGCCGTCGCCGACATCGACGGTGATGGTCGCCTCGACGTGCTCGTCAACGAGTGGCCCGGCAAGGCCGTGCACTGGTTCAAGAACCCTGGCGGCCGCACGGGCGCCTGGACGAAGCACCTCGTCCACCCCACGGTCGACAACGAGTCGCCGGCGTGGCTCGACGTCAGCGGCGACGGGCAAGCGGAACTCGTCTTTCATACGGGTGGCGTGCTTGGCTATGCGCGGCCTTCCGAAAAGACCGCCACCGAGCGTTGGGCGTTCATCCCCTGCTCCGCCCCGGAGCAGTGGGGCCGGTATCAGCACGGGCTCGGTGTCGGCGACCTCAACGCCGACGGTCGCCACGACCTTCTGATGAACGGCGGCTGGTGGGAGCAGCCCGTCGCCGGTGCGGCCGGACAAACGCCGGCCGCGTGGACGAAGCACGCCGTGGACTTCGGCAAGGGGGGCGCCCAGATGCACGCCCTCGACGTGGACGGCGACGGTGACGCCGACGTCGTGACCAGCATCGAGGGACATGGCTACGGACTCTCGTGGTTCGAACAGGCGCGGAAGGGCGACACGGTCGAGTTCATCGAGCACGCGATCCTGCCCCGGCAGGCGGATCAGAAACTCGACGGCGTTCAGTTCTCGCAGCCGCATGCGGTAGCCATCGTGGACATCGACGGAGATGGTCTCCAGGACATCGTGACCGGCAAGCGATTCTGGGCCCACGGCCCCAAGGGCGACCCCGATCCGGGGGGCACGCCCTACCTCTATTGGTTCAAGCTCCACCGCAAGGATGGCAGCGTCAGCTGGACGCCGCACGAGATCGACGCCGCCTCCGGCGTCGGCACCCAACTCGCGGTTGGGGACCTGAACGGCGATCGACGCCCCGATCTCGTCGTCGGGAACAAAAAGGGGGGCTTCGTGTTCGTTCAGAAGCCGCGTGAACCCAGTCAGCCGCGGTGACGGGATTCCGTCGGCCCAGACGTTCCCTGAATCCAGCGGGCAATGTAGGCTTCAGTCAGCCCACCACGCAGGCAGAAGGAAATCCCATGCGTACCCGCCTCCTGGCGTCTTGTGTTCTGATCGTCGCCGGCAGCCTGCTGGCCCAGCGTGAACTGGCCCAGGGTGAAGAGGCCAAGAAGGCCGCCACCGACCCATTCGCCACGGCCCGCGAGCTTCTGAAACTGCCGCCCCGGCCGGCCCGCCCTGCCCTGCCCCCGAGCAGCCTGCCGCTGCAACTTATTGACGGTGAACGGATCGCCTTCGTGGGCAACTCAACGGCCGAGCGGCTCGACATGTTCGGCACGTTCGAGACGCTGCTGCACGAGCGGTTTCCGACCAAGCACCTCGTCGTGCGTAATTTTGCCCGCCCGGCCGACGAGGTGGCCCGTCGGGATCGTGGCGGTAACTACACGGCCCTCGACGACCCGCTCGCCGCATTCGGCGCCGACACCTACCTGCTCTTTTTCGGGTTCAACGAATCGTTCGCCGGCCCATCCGGCGTCGAGCAGTTCACGAAGCAATACGAGAGCTTTCTCGACAGCTTCGCGAAGCAATACCCGCGGGACGACACGAAGGCCGCGCCGCGGTTCGTGATCGTGTCGCCGATCGGGGTCGAGCCGACGGGCGACCCGCGCATGCCCGATGCCGATGCCCAGAACAAGACGCTCGCCCTCTATCGCGACGCGGCGAAGGCCGTGGCGGCGAAGCGGGGCATCGCATTCGTCGATCTGCTCGACGCGACCCGGCAGGCGTTCGGTGCCCAGCCGGGGCTGCAGTTCACGATCAACGGCTGCCATGTGAATGAAGCTGGCGACATTGTCGTGGCGGATGCGCTCGACCGAGCCCTCTTCGGCGCACCGCCGGCAAAGCGGCTCGACGGGGCCACGGTCGCGAAGCTGAAGGCCGCGGTCAACGACAAGTCGTGGATCAACATGCAGGATCACCGGATGGTGAATGGCTGGTATGTCTACGGTGGCCGGCGGACCTGGGACACGGAGACGTTTCCGCGTGAGTATTTGAAGCTCCGCAACATGGCGGCCGTCCGCGACCGCTACGTGTGGGACATCGCGGCCGGCAAGCCTGTGCCGCCGCAGCCGGATGACTCGCAGACGGGCGAGCTGTTCCAGCCGCAAACCCGCTTCGGCGAGCCGCGGCAGAAGTACAGCGAAGACCAGGAACGCGGGCCGACGATGAAGTCGCCTGAGGAGCTGGCCGCCAGTTGCGAGGTGCCGCCGGGCTTCGAGATCAAGCTCTTCGCCGACGAGCGGCGGTTTCCTGAGATCGCCAACCCCGTGCAGCTGGGCTTCGATTCCAAGGGCCGCCTCTGGATGTCGACGATGCCGACCTACCCGCAGTGGGAGCCGGGCCAGCCCAAGCCAGCCGACAAGCTCGTGATCCTGGAAGACACAGACCGCGACGGCTCGGCCGACAAGAGCACGGTGTTCTACGACAAACTCCACTGCCCGACCGGCTTCCAGTTCTTCGACGGCGGCGTGCTCGTGATGGACCAGCCGCGGATGCTCTGGCTGAAGGACACGAATGGCGACGACAAGGCAGATGTCGTCGTGACGGTGCTCGACGGCTGGGCCACGGAAGACACGCATCACACCGTCGGCGCGTTCGAGATGAGCCCGGCGGGCCAGCTCCACATGCTCGAAGGCGTGGCGATGACGACGGCCGTCGAGACGCCGTGGGGGCCGTTCCGAAACGCCGGTTCGTCAGGGGCCTACGTGCTCGACCCACGGACCTGGAAGCTCAGTCACTTCAACACGCCCGGCTACGGCAACCCCTGGTGCTATGTCTTCAACGAGTGGGGCCAGGGGATCTGCGGCGACGGCACCGGTGCGTCCCAGCATTGGGACACGCCACTCTCCGGCGCCCAGTATCGGGGCCGCAAGGGCATGAACCCGGTGTTTCCCACCGACGGCATGCGGCCGGTCGTGGGCAGCGAGTATCTCCGCACGCGGCAGTTCCCCGACGACGTGCAGGATCAGTTCATCTACGCCTGCGTGATCAACATGAACGGCATGCCGCGGTGGAAGATTTCCGACGACGGCGCCGGCTACAAGGGAGAGAGGATTCAGCGTGAAGTGGAGGGCAAGCCGGTGCCGTACGACCTGATCAAGAGCACCGACAAGCACTTCCGGCCGGTCGATCCGCAGATTGGGCCCGATGGCGCCCTGTGGTTCGGCGACTGGGCCAATCCGCTCATCGGCCACATGCAGTACAGCCAGCGAGATCCCCACCGCGATCACAAGCACGGCCGCGTCTATCGGCTCGTCTACAAGGACAAGCCGCTGCTCGCTCCCGAGACACAGTCAGGCAAGTCGACCCGCGACGTGCTCGAGCAGCTGAAGTCGCCCGAGTGGCGGACTCGGTATCGGGCCCGGGCCGATCTGCAGTCCCGTCCGCAGGCCGAGGTGCTGGCTGCGGCTGCTGAGTGGGTGAACGCGAATGCGTCGGCCCCCGAGGCCGACCGCCTGCGGTTGGAGCAGCTCTGGCTCCAGCAGTGCTTTCATGCCGTCGACGAGGGGCTGCTGAAGCAGTTGCTGAAGTCGCCTGTGGCCGAGGCCCGGGCTGCGGCCACCCGCGTGCTCGCCGACGAGCGGGAGCGGATCGCCGGGGCTGAGCAGCTGCTGATCGCCCAGGCGACCGACGTCCATCCGCGGGTGCGGACGGAGGCCGTGCGGGGGCTCAGCTTCTATCCCACGTCCGACGCGATGGCGGCGGTCGTGGCCGCGGCCAACGTGACGCCCGAGGACAAGTTCGTCACCTATACCTGTGACGCCGCGCTCGGCGCTAACCTTGACGTCTGGAAGAGCCGCCATACGGCAGGCCAGTTCGTCGCCAAGGGTTCCCCCGCCGAGCGGATTTGCGCCAGCGTGCTCGGCCTTGACAAGATCGCCGCCGAGATGGCGCCGCACCTCAAGCTCCTGCTCTCCGAGGAATCACATCCCGAGGAGCAGAAGAACAAGGCCCTCACGGTCTTGGCCGGCATGAAGGGGGGCAATGCCGCCGGCGGCAAGGCCGTGTTTCGCCGCGTGTGCATCAATTGCCACAAGGTGGGCAACGACGGGGCGAATCTTGGGCCCGATATGACGCAGGTGGGCAAGCGGCTCGACGGCTACAAGCTCCTCGAGTCGATCATCTATCCCAACGCGGCGGTGGACGAGAAGTATCTCTCCACGATGATCCTGACCGAGGACGGTCGCAGCATCACCGGCCTGCTCGTGAGCGAGACGCCGGAAGAGGTCGTGATCTTCGACGGCAAGGAGCAGAAGAAGATCCCGGTGGCCGAGATCGACGAGCGAACGAAGCTCAAGCAGAGCAGTATGCCCGACGGCCTCGCAGGCACGCTGTCGCCGAACGAACTGCTCGACGTCGTCGAATACCTCCGCAGCCTGAGGTAGGCACGTCAGCCCGGGGGGCATGTCGTCCACGGCGTTTCACGTCATGGCCCTCAAGAGCGGTCATGCAGCGGGGATCGTGGTGAACCCGGATGTCGTCCGGAAGGCCAGCGATTCCATCGACTCGATGGAATATCAGCTCTCTGCTCGGGTGGAGTACCGGTACAACACCGCTGGAACTTCGAGGAGGATCATCTGGCCGGCCTGTCTCGGCCTCCGAGCATTCGATGGCCCAGGCCCTGCATCTCCAGGGGCTGCTCGCCTCCGGCGAGCCGGATCCCGAAAGTCCGCGGAGGCCCGATTCGGATCGGGAGATCATCGCCACGATCGTCGACCGAATCGACCGGGCCGTCACGGTGTCGCCCGCTGCCGGCGTGACACCAGGTACACTCATTCGTTGTCGAAGTCGTGAAGAGCGTGCGCCCCGGATCATGAACAAGGCCTTCTGTAAAGAGCCCGACACGAGCCTGCCGCCGCAGTGCCCGAGATGTGGCAACGTGGGGGTGCAGGTCGGGGCTGACACGCTCGCGGCCCATGTGAAGG
>JAPOJV010000083.1 GCA_029978085.1 bacterium | reverse complement strand
TTCAACAGTGCGACGGGCACGCTGTCGATCATCGTCGTGCCCGAGCCGGCCGCGATCTCTCTGGCGGGGATCGGGGCGGGCCTGGCCGGATACCTGGTCTGGAAGCGGCGGCGAACCGCCGGCCGCCGCTGAGATCGGCCTGCTGGCATCGGCATTATTGCCGATGCCGGTCGTCAACATTGCCGATCCCGGTAGAGTGTTGCCGACCTAGACTATCTGGATGCGTCGATCGATCTGTACCGGTGACCTGTGCCGGCAGGAACGACGACGCGCGGAGGCAGTGATGCGGCGGCACAACATCGGGCGCACGGTCGTACGGGCGGTCACTGCCACGTGCTTTGCGGCAGCCCTGGCCGGCCCCGCGTGGGCCATTGATGCGGCGATCGACTTTGGCCGCGACGTGCTGCCGATCCTCGCGGGGCACTGCTTCCAGTGCCACGGCTCGGATGAGGAGTTTCGCAAGGCCGACCTGCGGCTCGACACGGCCGACGGCATCGCCGCCACGCTCGTCGCCGGCAAGCCCGACGAAAGCGAATTCGTCCGTCGGATCGAGAGCGGCGACCCCGACGAGATGATGCCGCCCCCCGCCACGAAGAAGCCGCTCTCCGAGGAGCAGAAACTCATCCTGCGGCGGTGGGTGAAGCAGGGGGCCGCGTGGGGCCGCCACTGGGCCTTCGAGCCGACCGTCCGCCCCGAGCCGCCGGCCGTGAAAAACCAGGCCTGGGTGAGGAACCCGATCGACCGGTTCGTCCTCGCGAAGCTCGAGGCCGAAGGCCTCGCGCCGGCTCCCGAAGCCTCCCGCGAGACGCTCGTCCGCCGGCTGTTCCTCGACCTCACGGGGCTGCCGCCGACGCCTGGCGACGTGGCCGCGTTCGTGGCCGACACAAAGCCCGACGCCTACACCCGATTGGTCGAACGGCTGCTCGCGAGCGACCACCATGCCGAGCGGCTCGCGCAGCAGTGGCTCGACCTTGCCCGCTATGCCGACACCTGGGGCTACTCCGGCGACGACCCGCGAACGGCGTGGCCCTGGCGCGACTGGGTGCTCGAGGCCTTCAAGACGAACATGCCGTTCGACCAGTTCGTGATCGAGCAGCTCGCCGGCGACCTACTGGAAAACCCCACGCAGTCCCAGAAGATCGCCACCGGCTTCCATGCGAATGCGATGATGGCCCTTGGCAACACCTACGACTACGAGGAGTATCGGACGGAGACGATCTACGACCGCGTGGGCACAACCGGCACGGCGCTCCTGGGCCTCACGGTCGGCTGCGCCCGCTGCCACGACCACGTCTTCGATCCGGTCACGCAAAAGGACTACTTCAAGCTCTTCGCGATCTTCAACAACATTCCGCACGAGGGGAAATACTTCGGCGTCCACGGCCCGCGGCTCGACCTCGGCTTCCCCGACAAGAGCATGGAAGAAAAGCGGGAGGCGATCGTCGCGGAGATCAAGCGGCTCGAGGAGACGCCCGCCGAGCCGGCGGCTGGCGCGGCCAGCCTCGCGGAGCTGCGGATCGACGGGGCGAAGGCGATCCCGACCTGGAAGACGATCGGCAAGCCGGCCTGGGATGGCGAGTCGCCGCCGGACAGGCAGGGCGCGAGCGCGTCGTTCGACGGCGCGTCGGCCCTCCAGGCCCCGAACGCCGCCGACTTCGCGTTCGTGGGAAAATTCCGTATCGCCTGCGCGATCAAGACCACCGATCCGGTGGCCGACATCGTCTCGAAATACGACTGGACTGCGGCCGAGCGGTCGTTCGCCTTCGGCATCGGCGGCGAGGGAGACCGGCTCGCCAAGCCGGGGTTCCTGTGCGCCTGGGTGAGCTCGAATGCCAAGCAGTTCACCGGCGTCCAGATCTTCTCGTCGATCATGGTGGCCGACGGCCAGTGGCACGATATCGCGCTCGAGTTCGAGCCCGGCACGTCGATCCGCCTGGTGATCGACGGCAAGGCGGACGAGGCGGCGGTGGTCTTGGGCGAGCCGCCACCCGTGATCGCGGTCACGCCGCGGCCGATCCTTGTCGGTGCCGGCTACAGAAACGGCCAACCCGATTTCCATTACACGGGCCTGCTCCACGGCCTCTCGATCTCGGGCGAAGTCGGCAGCCCGACAAACCCGGTATCGAAGGAGCTGAAGACGCTGCGAAAGCAGATGGCCGAGATCGACAAGCAGCGGGTCATCGCCGATGTGATGGCCGAGCTGCCACAGCCCCGCGACACGTTCATTCACAAGCGAGGCAACTACAACGCTCCGGGGGACAAGGTCGAGCCGGGCGTGCCGGAGATGCTCGGAGCCCTGCCGGCGGGGGCGCCGGCCAACCGGCTCGGGCTCGCACAGTGGCTCGTGTCGGGCACGCATCCCCTCACGGCCCGCGTGGCCGCCAATCGGCTCTGGTCGGCCGTGATGGGCGTGGGGCTCGTCCGCACGCCGGGCGACTTCGGCACCCGCGGCGAGCCCCCCACGCACCGCGCGCTGCTCGACTGGCTGGCGGCCGAACTGGTGGCAAGCGGCTGGGACCAGCGGCACGTCGTCCGCTTGATTGCCACGAGCGCCGCCTACCGCCAGTCATCCGACGCCTCCGCTGAGCTGGTGGCTCGCGATCCGGCCAACCTGCTGCTGGCCCGTGCGACGCGCCGGCGGCTCGATGCCGAGCAAATCCGCGACGTGGCGCTCGCGGCGAGCGGCCTGCTGAACCGTAGCGTGGGCGGACCGAGCGTGAAGCCGGACATGCCGGCCCATCTCTTCGACGATCTCGTGCCGGTGCAGTCGGATGCCCCGTGGAAGCCGTCGCCCGGTTCGGCCCGGCATCGCCGCAGCCTCTACGTCACCTGGAAGCGGATGCTCCTCAACCCCACGCTGGCCACGTTCGACGCGCCCTCGCGGGAGGTCTGCGTGGCGCAGCGGGTCGTCACGAACACGCCGCTGCAGTCGTTCGTGCTCCTCAACGACCACGCGTTCGTCGAGGCGGCGGTGGCGCTCGCGGCCCGCGTGCTCGCCGAGCATCCGGGGGACGACTCGGCCCGGCTCGACGCCGCGATGCGGATCGTCGTCTCGCGATCCCCGTCGCCGCGGGAACTGGAGACGCTCGGCGCTCTGCTCGCCGACATGCGAACGCACTACACGGCCGATGCCGCCGCAGCGCAGGCCCTGATCGGCCCCAAGGCACCGGCCGTGAAGGACGTGCCTCCGCCCGAACTGGCGGCCTGGACCGTGGTCGCATCGACCGTGCTCAACCTCGACGAGGCGATCTCGAGACAGTGATGTTCCCGAAACCCCCTCGGCGTTCGCTCACCATGAATCAGTCCCCCGATCTCCAGCCGTCCGCCGACCAGCCCGTGCCCCGCCGGGCCCTGCTCCAGGGCGGGCTCGGCCTGGGCACCGTGGCTTTTCAGTGGCTCCTGGCCCGCGACGGCCGCGCCGTGGCCGAAGGCTCCGCGACGACACAGGGGAACGCGCTCGCCCTGCCCCATCACGTGCCGAAGGCCAAGCGGGTCGTGCATCTCTTCATGTCGGGCGGGCCGTCGCACGTCGACATGTTCGACCCGAAGCCCCTGCTCAACGCCGAGGAGGGCAAGCCGATCCCCAAGAGCATCGCGGGCGAGTTCAAGTTCGCGATGATCCGCGACGCCGCGCCGATCGTGAAGGGCTCCCCCTTCACGTTCACGAAACACGGCCAGGCCGGGGGCGACTTCTCCGATCTCGTGCCCCACACGGCCAAGATCGCCGACGAGATCACGGTGATCCGCTCGATGGTCACCGACACGGTCGTCCACGACGCTGCCTGCTGGATGATGAACTCGGGCAGCATCCGCGCCGGGATGCCGACGTTCGGCGCCTGGCTCAGCTGGGGCTTGGGCAACGAGGCCGACGACCTGCCAGCCTTCGTCGTGCTCACGTCGCATGCCGGCGGCCAGGCGCAGCCGCTCGTGGAATCCTATTGGGGCTCTGGCTTCCTGCCGTCGCAGCACCAGGGGGTGAAGCTGCGGTCGGAGGGGGATCCGATCCTGTTCGTCTCGAACCCCGGTGGCGTGTCGTCAACCGTCCGCCGCCGCCAGCTCGACGCGCTCGCGCGGCTCAACGAGGAGCGGTTCGCCCAGGCCCACGACCCGGAGATCGCGGCCCGGATTGCCGCCTACGAGCTGGCCTACCGGATGCAGACGAGCGTGCCGGGGCTCATGGACATCTCGTCGGAGCCGAAGCACGTGCACGAGGCCTACGGCACGACGGGCAACAAGGCCTCGTTCGCCAACAACTGCCTCCTGGCCCGACGGCTCCTGGAACGGGGCGTGCGGTTCGTGCAGGTCTACGAGATGGGCTGGGACCAGCACGGCGACCTCGTCAACATGATCAGGAAGCAGTGCGATGCGACCGACCGGGCGAGTGCGGCGCTCGTGGCCGACCTCCGCGACCGCGGCCTGCTCGACGACACGCTCGTGATCTGGAGCGGCGAATTCGGCCGCACGCCCGTGGCCGAGGCCAAGGGGGAGAAGTGGGGCCGCGACCACCATCCCTACGGCTTCACCGCCTGGGTGGCCGGCGGTGGCTTCGCCAAGGGCCGCGTCGTGGGGCAGACCGACGAGTACGGCTGGCATGCGATCGAAAAGCCCGTGCACGTGCACGACCTCCATGCCACGGCGCTCCACCTTCTTGGCATCGACCATCAGCGGTTCACGCGCCGCTTCCAAGGCCGCGACTTCCGGCTCACCGACGTCGCCGGACGCGTCGTGCCCGACCTCATGGCGTGACGCTGAACCGCATCGTGTTTACTCAACCCTGGAAGTGCGTCTTATGCGATTCGTCCTGCCTTGGCTCGTGATCCTGCTCGCATTGTCCGGGACGGCCGGCAAGGCCGCGGCACCGGCCAGCCCACCCGCTCGCATCGTCGCCGAACGGCTCGCGGGCGTGGAAGCGGTCGCCTGTGACGAGCGGGGTGGAGTGTTCGTCAGCCTCTTGGGGAAAGTGGGCACGGCTGGCGACGGTGCCGTGGGCCGCATCGTCGCCGGCCGCTTCGAGCCTATTTGCACGGGGCTCGACGACCCGCGCGGCATCGCGTTTCACGGTGGGAAACTCTACGTGTGCGACCGCGACCGGGTCATCCAGATCGATCCTCACGACGGCAACACGTTTCCGTTCGCCCCTCCGCACGCGTTCCCGGCGCGGCCGACGCGGCTCAACGGCATCGCCATCGATCTGGAGAGCGGCACCGTGTACGTCACCGACTCCGGCGACACGGAGGGAAATGGCTCGGCGATCTATCGCATCGCCCCGCGAGGCGAGGTGGAGCGGCTGGCCGCCGCCGGAGCCGTGCCCGAACTGAAGATGCCCAATGGCATCGTCATCGACGGCCCGTCACACCTGCTCGTCGTCGATTCGGCGACGGGAACCCTCCTGCGGATGAGCCTCGCCACCCGTGAGCTGCGGACGATCGCCCAAGGGTTCGGCTTCGCTGACGGCCTGGTGTGGGACACGTTCGGTCGACTGTTCGTCAGCGACTGGCAAAGCGGCCGCGTGTTCATGATCCCACGGGTTGGCGACGAGCCCACCGTCGTGCTCGACGAGGGGCCGGGATCCGTGGCGCTCGGCGTGTCGTATGCCACGGGCGAGCTCCTCGTTCCTAACTTCGACCGTGGCACCCTGGCGGCCATGCCGCTGCACGGTCTCGGCTGGGCTGCGGCGGCGGTGCCGGACGTCGCCGCGGTGCCAGGCTTTCCCGACGTGGATTGGACCGCTTGGACCGGTGAGGACGACGACGGCCGGCCGCGGGAGATGCGGCCGATTGCGCTCACCCCCGCGCCGGATGGCAAGCAGCTCATGCTTGCGACCCAGGAGGGGCTCGTGCTGACCTGGCCGGCCGCCTCACCTCAGGCCAAGGCGTCAGTATTCGCCGACCTTCGCGATCGGGTTCGCCATGTCGCGGAGCAAAACGAGGAGGGCCTGCTCGGGTTCGCCCTCCATCCGCGGTTTCCGCAGGACGGTCGGGCGTTCGTGTTCTTCACCCGTAAGGAGCCGGCGTCCGGCTACGTCAACGTGCTGACGGAATACCGCCTGGCGACGGACGGCCAGATGCGGCTCGACCCGGCGTCGGAGCGGGTGCTGCTCGAGGTCGAGCGGCCCTTTTGGAACCACGACGGCGGCACACTCGCCTTCGGTCCCGACGGCATGCTGTACGTGGCCGTCGGCGACGGCGGCTTCTCCAACGACCGCCTCGGCGTCGCGCAGAATCTCGACTCGCTGCTCGGCAAAATTCTGCGGATCGACGTGAACCGCCGAGACGGCAGCCGGCCCTACGGGATTCCCACCGACAACCCGTTCGTGGGCCGGCAGGCTGCCCGGCCGGAGGTGTGGGCCCTGGGCCTCCGCAACGTCTGGCGATTTGCCTTCGATCGCACGACCGGCGCGATGTTCGCCGCCGACGTCGGCCAGAAACATTGGGAAGAGGTGAACGTGATCCGCCGGGGGGGCAACTATGGCTGGCCGGTGCGGGAGGCGGCCCATCCATTCGGCGCCAACGGTACCGGACCGCGGGCCGACCTGGAGGAGCCCATCTGGGAATACGGCCGGGCCGTTGGGCAGTCGATCATCGGTGGCTGCGTTTATCGCGGCCGCGGGATTCCCTCGCTCGACGGCGCCTATCTGTGCGCCGATCACGTCTCGGGAGCGGTGTTCGCCGTGCGGCACGACCCGGATTCGCCGCGGGCCGCCGCCGCGGGCATCGTCATGAGGTCCGTGCCGCCCATCCTGTCGTTCGGCGAGGATGCTGCGGGCGAGGTCTATCTGCTACGGGCCGCGGCGACGACATCGGACGCCGTCGTGCGGCTTGTTGCCCGTCGAGACGGCGCGCCGATCCAGGATCCGCCGTCGGGAGAACCGCTGGCGACACGGTAGTCGGCGGGCCGGCTCCGTCGCCGGCTGAAACAGCCTCACGCCATGACGTCGAGGGATCATACCGCACGTCGATGTCATAGCGGACGGGCCTGGGGCTGGAGTGGGGCACGATCAGGTCGGGAGGTTGAAACGCCTGCGGCACGAGGTTCCTGACTGGCGCATGGTGGGTTTCGGCGTCGAGCGGCTTGATCGGGGCGGGTGCACACTCGACCCGCACCTCATAGGTGCCCGGGCGGAGACCGTCTCCCTCGATAAACGTCATGGCCCGGAAGCGGCCGGCGGCCGTGAACAGGGCTGTTCCTGGCATGGAGCCCGCGGTGTCTTTCTTGCGGTCGGTGGACATCTCCCGGGGCACAAAGTACAGGTAGCCGGCCCCTGGGGGATCGCCGCCCCCGAAGGTCACCCGGCCCTCGACCGGCACGAGCCCCTTGGAGCCACCGCAACCGGCGAGGCTCACCTCGAGTAGCAATGCCGCCAGAAGCGGCCAGCGGGGCACTGATGCGCAGAGGCTCATTCGATCGCTGCCGGGGCCACGTCGAGGCTGCCGAGCCGCCGCGTGCCCAGGGCCCAGAGCACCGGGAAGGATATCTGCTCGGAGAGGAATTGCGCCGAACCGTCGGCCATCGCCACCATCGCCCCGCCGGGATGCCGGCTCTTGATGCCGTTGACGCGGGTATCAACGCCCTTGCCGAGCACCGGCTCATGGGCCCCGTTGGGCACGATTTCGTCAGGCCGGGCGAAGTAATTGATTGGTATGCTCAGGAGGACCGTCTCCGGGCTACTTATGTAAATCCCGTTGTGGCACGACTCGTAGGGCAGAGTCTCGCCCAAGATCACGGTGTTGGAAAGGCCGTCGAGGACGCTGTCGAACGTGATCCGGGCCGGGTTTTCGCCGAAGAAACCCGGGAAGTAGCCGGTTAAGCCGAGCTGATTACTAAGCCCCGGAATGCCGTTGCAGCAGGGATTATTCAGCGAGGGCGAGGGCGAACTGCCCCAGGCTGTGTTCGTCGGGCAGAACGGGCAGCCATGGTGAACGAAGGTGGGGCCGAACGAGCCGGCATACCACTGGCCGTGGCCGAAGCTCGTACCGTGGGTGTTGTTAAAGTTGCAACGGTTTCCGAAGACCGGGTTCGAGCCCAGCGGGTCGCTGGGACAGATCAGGCCGGCCATCTTTGTCAGGCTAAGTTCGAGGTTCGAGATCGGCCGAGTCGCCGAGATGCTCGTGTCACCCACCTTGCGGTTGAAATCGAGCCCGTCGGAGATGTTTTGCAATTCGAGCTGTGGGAAGATCTCGACGTTCCAGGTGTCTGGCCGGCCGAGCGCCCACGCATTCGCCCCGTTGTTCGAGGTCACCAACGGGTGCTGGAGGTTGCGGTTGCATATTGTCCGGGGCAGGGCGTTGTGGGAGGCGTGATACACCTGCAGGGCCAGAGCCACCTGCTTGATGTTGTTGCCGCACTGCGCCCGGCGGGCGCCTTCGCGAACGCCCTGCACCGCCGGCAGGAGCAGCGCCATCAAGACCGCGATGATCGCGATCACGACGATCACTTCAACGAGCGTGAAACCATGTAGGGGGCGAGGGCATGATTGATCATGTCCTCGTTGTGGTTGCTGAAGCCGTTTCACCCGTACATGGAGTTCACGATGAGCGATCGAGGTAATGCGGTTTGTTCGGGAGGGGTCTGACGCGAGCAGCCCACTCAGCAGGTGACGGAGCATGGAAACGAACTCTCCGGGATGGGAACTTGAGCGTGTGCAGCGATCAGCGGCTAAGCATTGATTCGTGGACAATCTCCCCGAGCCAGTTGGCAACTGCTGGCGACGTCGTGTGGTAGAGGACCACCGTGTCCTCGAGTCGTCGCTCGGCCAATGTTTGCCGACGTACCCTCTGATCTCTCTTCTACGCGGAAATCGGCCCGCAGGCATCGGCACTATTGCTGATGCGAAACGTCACGATTGCCGATCCCGGCAGGATAGTGCCGGTCTCGTGGACACAATGCGACGTGACGGCGGGCCTACTCGCAGGTTTCACGCAAGACCCTTTGGGGGTACGCTTGAATCGACGATCACCCAAGTCGGCCCCGATGCTGAAGGAGCCAGTTCTTGATGTCCCGTCCGATCGATCGCAGTAAGCTGTCTCAAAGATTTCGCCGATTCCTTACCTCACCCAAACAAGGGGTATCCATGCGACGCGGTATCTTCGCCATCGTGGGAGCCGTCGCGCTGGCCGGTGGCGCATCGGGTGCCGAGCAATGGGCCTTCTGGAAGACGACGTTCACGTCGGCGAAGACATACGAGAAGCCGTTCGTGGACGTGGAGGTTGATGTCGTCTTCAAGCAGGGCGAACACCAGTGGAAGGTGCCCGCGTTCTGGTCCGGTGGCGACACCTGGACCGTGCGTTTTGCACCGCCTGTCCCGGGGAACTTCACCTATCGGGTGCAATGCTCGGACCCCGAGAACGCGGGGCTGAACGGTCACGAGCAGAGTCTGCGAGTGACCGGCTCCACCGGCGAGAACCCGTTCCTCAAGCACGGCTTCGTCCGGGCGAGCGCGAACGGTCGCCACTTCGAGCATGCCGATGGCACTCCGTTCTTTTGGCTCGGCGACACGTGGTGGAAGTGCCTCTGCAAGCGCATGACGTGGGAAGGCTTCAAGGAGCTGACGGCCGATCGCAAGGCCAAGGGGTTCAACGTCGTGCAGATTGTCTGCGGCCCCTACCCCGACGAAGGGTTTCTCGAGCCGCGTCTCGCGAACGAGGGGGGGCTGCCGTATGAGTCCACGGCATTCGAGAAGGTCAATCCGGAGTATTTCAACTTCGTGGATCGTCGCCTGAAGCATCTCGTGGATGCCGGCATCGCTCCGGCAATCGTCGGTGCCTGGGGACGTGGCGACTGCAACAGCATGAAGGCCATCGGTGTTGCCGGCTTGAAACGCCACTGGCGGTATCTTGTGGCGCGGTACGGCGCCTATCCGGTGTTCTGGATTCTGGCGGGTGAGATTCCGGACGCAACCAAGTGGGGCGAGGGCCCCTGGGCGGAACTCGCCGCGTATGTCCGAAGCATCGATCCCTACCATCACCCGTTGACCTGCCACACCGGCCATGGGCGTCGCGGTGCGCCGGGAGACAGCCACGTGATCGACTTCGACATGGTCGGTGGAAACCACGACGAGCGGCTTGCCGTCGCTCCGCAGACGGTGGCCATCGTTTCGTCGCCCGCCTCGAAGACCCCGCCGATGCCCGTGCTGGTGGGTGAGACCTGCTACGAGGGGCACATGCAGCAGGGGTTCGGGGATGTCCAACGCCGGATGTTTTGGGGAAGCATCCTCAGCGGCGCGGCAGGCCACACCTATGGCGCGGCGGGCGTCTGGCACGCCAGCGTGGAAGGCGACCCTGGCTGCGCATCCGCAGCGTTTGGCGGCCGCAAGGTGTATGACTGGACGACGTGGAAAGAGGGGATGAACTATCCGGGCGCAACCCAACTCGGCATCGGCAAGAAACTGCTCGAGCAATATCCCTGGTGGCGCTTCGAGCCACACCCCGAGTGGGCGCCGGGCTGTTTCGCGGCCGGCGTTCCGGGCGAGGTGGTATTCGTCTACCTGCCGCGACGTGGCATCTACGATTGGAGCGGGCTCACGGTGACTGGTCTCCCGGCGGGCGTGCCACTGTCGGCCTTCTTCTTCGACCCGGCGACCGGACGTCGCTTTGCCCAAGACACCGTGACCACCGACGGCTCATGGAAGACGCCTGATGTGCCCTCGCCGCAGGACTGGATCCTCGTGGTGCAGGCACAAAAGCCCGCTTCTCCATAGGCTCGCGAGTCGCTCGTCAGCGAAAGCGACATCCATGCAAACGAAAGTCGTCCTACTCTCGTTGCTGTTGATGCTGCTCAGCGGGTCTCTTCTGTGTGCCGGGGAGAATCATCGTTGCGAGTTTGGTGTCGAAGGGCCGGCGCCGCACGATCTGCCTGATGTCACGTTGGCGGAGAGCGTTGTCCAACGCAGTTCCGCAGAACTTCCGGTTTTTCTCAAAGCGATCAAGGATCTGGGGGCGGAATTCTTCGTCTGCCAGTTCACGCCGCCGCAAAACACAGCCGCCGCAAAGAGCCGGGCGTGGATCGGAACGGAGGCAACCCAGGATATTGTGCGGAGCTTCGCCGCGGCCTGCAAGAAGGCCGGGCTCACGTTCTTCATGAATCAGGAGATCACGAACTACAGCGAGCCGGGAGAGTTTTTGGATCGCGGGGGTGTGGATATGCTCGCCCATCCCGACGGGAGCCACCGGTGGGACGTCACGGGGGAGCTGCTCGACACATTGGTCACCCTGCCCGAGTTCCGTGGCGCTCTCTATGACGAGCCCGAGCACGCTCAGATGTGGGAGAGGCGGCAGCGCCGCTATTTCGCGGTCACCCGGGGAATGGATCTTTTCGAGGCGTACGGTGCGGTGCACGATTCCGCGAAGCACGTTGCCGATTCGTACCGGAAGGCCGGCGCCTCGATGATGACGGAACACGTCTGGCCAGCGATGTTCCACACCTTTGCCCGAGCCGGTATCGACGCCTGTCCAAAATTCCTGAAGGAAGGCCGAGATCCGATCTGGGCGGCGCTGGCAATCGGGGCGGCGAAGCAATACGGAACGGGATTCTCGGTCACACCGGACCTCTGGGGCCCGAGTGGCTTTCCCGGGCACTCACCCGAGGAACTCCGCTGCGCCATGCTGTTTGCCTACTGGATGGGAGCGGAAAAGATCTTCGTCGAAAACATCTACGCCGATTTCATCAACAAACCCACCGGGCTGCTGGAGCGGCGTGTTCGGGACGATGGACAAATCGAGTACGTCGCGAGCGAGTACGGCAAAGTATTCCAATTGTTTACCAAGGAAATCGAAAGACCCTCGCCAATCCCAAGCTCATCTTTCTGACGGGTGTATCCGTCAGCGACGCCACCCTTCGGGCTATACGCGACTGCGTCCAGGAAGGCGCGACCTGCATTTCCCTGAGATCCTTGGCTCCTGAGGATGTTTCGGGCCGGGGGGATCTCGTTCCAGATGGTCTTGGCCGCTGGGTGCTTACGAACGACTTCAAGGATCAACAATCCGCCGAGGCGGCAGCACCCTACCTCGGCAAGAAGACCGAAATCCGTTACCGATTCGGCCAATACCTGCTTCGAATAGACCAGGGAAAGAGCGGAAACGAGATTCAGATCACGCTCGACCAGGAAGTGCCGGAGAAGAAGATCGAGTCCAAACGCGTGTGGTGATCACCGCCCTTTTCCCCGCACACGTGCTGCGATCCAGCGCCCGGCCCCCGTTCGGGCTCGAGCGACTGTCCGTGACTCGCGATCTCCACCTCAGGCCACTCGGGGGTGATCTCGCTCGTCCGCACCAGGCACACGTCGGCGAGTGTGGCAGGCAGGTCGCTGTATTTGCGAAGCAGCCGCCGGTCGGTCAACTACGTCCTGCCAAAACGGCATTTCGGGTGACGAGGCGGGTGAAGACAGCCACAAAACCAGCCGTTTTATCCGCTGAATCCGCCCGTTCATCCGGAAACCGCCGGCGCGGCACGCCGGTTGCTTTCCCTTGGGGCGTCCTCCCGGAGGACTGCCAAAACAGTTCGATCACATCGCCGTCCCCGGCGTTGTCCACAGTGCGAAGGAGTTTCTCGTGGCAAAACAGATGGTGTTCGAGGAAGATGCCCGTCAGCCGCTGCTTGCCGGCGTTTCCAAGCTCGCCCGCGCGGTGAAGAGCACGCTCGGCCCCCGCGGCCGCAACGCGGTGCTCGACAAGGGCTGGGGCTCCCCCAAGGTCACGAAGGACGGCGTGACCGTCGCCGAAGACATCGAGCTCGAAGACCCCTACGAGAATCTGGGCGCCCAGCTCGTGAAGGAGGCGGCCAGCAAGACCAACGACGTGGCCGGTGACGGCACCACGACGGCCACCGTGCTCGCCGAGGCGATCTTCCGCGAGGGCATCAAGATGCTCGCCGCCGGCGCCGACGCCATGGCCCTCTCCCGCGGCATCACCAAGGCCGTCGAGGCCATCGGCAAGGCCGTGCTCGCCATGGCCACGCCGATCAACGAGAAGAACAAGAAAGAGCTGATGCAGATCGCCACGATCGCGGGCAACAACGACCCGACGATTGGCAACGTGCTCTCCGAGGCCTTCCTCAAGGTTGGCAAGGACGGCGTGATCACCGTCGAAGAGGGCAAGCAGGCCGAGACGACCGTGGACGTCGTCGAGGGCATGCAGTTCGACCGCGGCTTCCTCTCGCCCCACTTCGTTACCGATGCCGAGTCGCAGGTCTGCGAGCTCGAGAATCCCTACATCCTCGTCTTCGAGGAGAAGATCTCGAGCGCCAAGAACCTCGTGCCGCTGCTCGAGGCGATCAGCAAGAGTGGCAAGCCGCTCGTGATCATCGCCGAGGACGTCGAGGGCGAGGCCCTGGCCACGCTCGTCGTCAACAAGCTCCGCGGCATCGTGCAGTCGGTGGCCGTGAAGGCCCCCGGCTACGGTGACCGCCGCAAGGCGATGCTCGGCGACATCGCCGTGCTCACCGGTGGCCAGGCCATCTTCAAGGATCTCGGCATCGCCCTCGACGCCGTCAAGCTCAGCGACCTGGGCCGGGC
>JAPOJV010000022.1 GCA_029978085.1 bacterium | reverse complement strand
GATCGTCGCGGGACCTCGAAGACTCGGTCCAAATGCTCCTCGAGCTTGCACCGACCCCCTCGCCTCCCGCTCCCCTTTGTTGCCGGCAATACGCCGTGAGGGGCTGCCCACTGCCCCGTCGCCGGCGTGTGGCGGCAAGCGAAGGCAGGATGCCGAGAGCGCAGCCGCCATCGAGCGAGCGCAGGGCATGGATGCCCGAAGCGAGCGTCCGGCGACGGGGCAGTGGGCAGCCCCGAACTTTCACCACAGGAGGGCGACCCGCGGAGGAATAGACCGGGCCTGCGGTTTTTAGACCGTGGGCCGTACACGGACTGTGCGGACTACGGGCGAGCGGAGCACGCGGGCTACGGGTTCAGCGACCCCTGGGATTGTCGGGATCGGGGCAGCCGGAAACAATAGTGGCGTCGAGGAACAGAGGCGACGACCCTATGCAGCATGCAGCGAACGGATCCGGACCGGCCATGATCGAGGCCGACGGGCTCACCAAGTACTACGGCGACTTCATCGCGATCAACGACGTGTCGTTCAGCGTGCCCCGGGGCGAGATCGTGGCCTTTCTCGGCCCGAACGGCGCCGGCAAAAGCACGACGATGAAGATTCTCACGGGCTACCTCGCGCCGTCGGCCGGGCGGGCCAGGATCGCGGGGCACGACATGGCGACCGACCGGCTGGCCGGGGCCGAGCGGCTCGGCTACCTGCCCGAGAACGGGCCGCTGTATCCCGACATGACGCCCCGCAGCCTGCTCGAGTTCTTCGCCGATGCCCGCGGGCTCACGGGCGATCGGAAGCGGGAGCGGATCGAGGCGGTGGTGAAGCAGTGCGAGTTGGGGAGCGTGATCGGCAAGGCGATCGGCAAGCTTTCGAAGGGCTACCGGCAGCGGGTCGGCATGGCGCAGGTGCTCCTGCACGAGCCCGACGTGCTGATTCTGGACGAGCCCACCAGCGGCCTCGACCCCAATCAAATCCGCGAGGTGCGGGAGACGATCAGGCGGCTCGGCGAGCGGAAGACGATCCTGCTCTCCACCCACATCCTGCAGGAAGTGGAGGCGCTCGCCGATCGTGTGCTCCTCATTTCCGAGGGGCGGCTGCGGTTCGACGGACCACCGGCCGATCTGCGGCGCGAGGGCCGCAGCCTCGACGAGCGGTTCCACGAACTCACCCGCTCCACCTGACTCCTGCCGGAAGGCCAACGACGCTTCAATGGATTGATGGGTTGCATATCCCCGTTCACGCTCGAAGCGCCAGGCCAGGTGTCGGCGTGAGGATGGCGAGCGTGGCGGTCCTCCGCCGGCGAGACAACTCATGCCGCACCGCAGCCATCCGGGTTGCATCGATATCGACTATAAAGCTCAGCGCTCCCCAGACATGACCGCAGGACCGAAATTATGAAATGGCATGTGCTCGACGCCGTCTTCAAGCGGAACTTCATCGCCTACTTCTCGAATCCCACCGGCTACGTCTTCATCTGCGTGTTCGTGCTCTTGGGTTCGCTGGCCGCCTTCTGGCCCCCCGAGTTCTTCAACGCCAACCTCGCGAATCTCGACCAGCTCAATCGCTATCTGCCATACATCCTGCTCGTGTTCGTGCCCGCGATCACGATGAGTGTGTGGGCGGACGAGCGGCGGCAGGGGACAGACGAACTGCTGCTGACGATTCCCGCGAGCGATTGGGAGGTGGTGTTCGGCAAGTATCTCGCCGCCGTCGGCATCTTTACGGTGGCGCTGATCTTCTCGTGCATCTGTAACCTGATCATCCTGTTGCGGTGGGGCACGCCCGACGCGGGGCTCTTTCTCACCAACTACCTCGGCTTCTGGTTCACGGGCCTGGCGATGCTCGCGGTCGGCATGGTGGCCAGCTTTCTCACGAGCAACCTCACGGTGGGCTTCATTCTCGGCGTGTTCTTCAATGCCCCACTGGCGCTGGCCGACAAGGCGGGCAGCGTGATGGGGCCGAAGGCGGCCGCCGCGGTGCGGAGCTGGAGCATCGGCGAGCAGTTCTCCGATTTTGGCCGCGGCGTCGTGAGCCTCTCGTCGGTCGCCTACTTCCTCGGGATCGTGGCCGTCTGTCTCTATCTTGCGATGGTGCTGATCGGCCGGCGGCATTGGACGGGGTCGCGGGAGGGGGGCCGGATGGGCCTCCACTTCCTGGGGCGGACGCTCGGCCTGGCCGCCGCAGCCGCAGGCCTGACGATGCTCTGCCGGGCTGTCGACGTGCGGGCCGACTTCTCGGCGGAGAAGATCAGCTCGCTCTCGCCCGACACGCGGCGACTGTTGACGGGCATCGATGCCGCGCGGCCAATCGACATCAAGGCCTACGTGAGCCCGGCCGTGCCGGAGGACTACGCTCAGACCCGGCTCAATCTGCTCAACACGCTACGGCAGTTTCAGCGGCTCGGCCGGGGCAAGGTGAACGTGGAGGTGATTCCCACGGAGCCGAAGACGGAGGCCGCCGCCCTCGCCCGGCAGCAGTTCGGCATCGAGCCGGTGAACGTGCTCTCGCGGGTGCGGGGCGCCTATCGCGACGAGGAGATCTTCCTCGGCTGCGCCTTCACCAGCGGCCTCGAGAAGGTGGTCGTGCCGTTCTTCGACAAGGGCACGCCGGTGGAATACGAACTGATCCGTTCGGTCTGCACGGCCGCCCAGCAGAAGCGGAAGCGGCTGGGCGTACTCACCACCGATGCCGAAATGTTCGGTGGCTTCGACATGATGAGCGGCCAGTCGCGGCCGCGGCAGCCGATCGTCGAGGAGCTGGAAAAGCAGTACGACGTGGTGCAGGTCGACGCCTCGGCGCCGATCACGGAGACCTACGACGTGCTGCTGGCCGTGCAGCCGTCGGCGCTCGGCCCCGAGCAGATGACGAACTTCGTGGCGGCGGTGCAGGCCGGCCAGCCAGTGGCGATCTTCGAGGATCCGCTCCCCGTGCTGATGACCGAGGTGCCAGGCACGTCGCAGCCGCGGCGAAGTCCGATGGGCCCGATGGCGATGTTCGGCGGCGGCGGGGCCCAGCCCAAGGGCGACATCAACCAACTCTGGGATGCGCTTGGCGTGCGGCTGGCGGCCGCCGGTGGCCGGCCGGCGATGGGGCAGCTCGGGGGCGGCGGGCCATTCGTCGTCTATCAAGATTACAACCCGCACCTCAAGCTCGAGCTGCCGAGCGAGTTCGTGTTCATCGACGCCAACCTCGAAGGGGGTGGCGGTGAAGGCGCTGCGGCGGGCTTCAACCAGCAGCAGCCGATCGTGTCGGGCCTGCAGGAAGTGCTCTTCCCGTTCCCGGGAGCGATCGCCCGCGACGAGTCGGCCGACGTCACGTTCACGCCGCTGGTCCGCACGGTGGCCAATCGCACGGGCACGATCGAGGTCGATCAGGTGATGGGCAACCGCGGCGACATGCGGCAGCTGCGGATCTTCGAGCGGCGGGCCGACCAGTCGATGGTGCTGGCGGCGGCCATCGAGCGGGCGGCGAAGGCCGCGCCGGCCGAAGGCGGCGGGCCGAAAGAGGGGGAGAAGCCGGTAGCGACGAAGCCGATTCGCGCCGTGGTCGTGGCCGACATCGACCTGCTCGACGGGCGGATCTTCGGCCTGCGGAGCCGGCCCGACGAGGTGTTCGGCCTCGACTTCGACAACGTGGAGTTCGCGCTCAACGTGCTCGACTCGCTGGCCGGCGACGACCGGTTCACCGACATCCGGAAGCGGAAGCCGAAGCATCGCACGCTCGAACGGATCGAGGACGCCGTGGCCGCGGCCCGCGAGGATGCCGATCGCCAGCGGGCGGCTTTTATCGCCGAGTTCGATCAGGCCGAGCGGGAGGCCAACGACGGCATGCAGAAGGAGATCGGTGAGTTCGAGAAGAAGATCCGCGACATGGAGGCGCAGGGAGATGCCAACCCGCAGGCCGCCATGCAGGCGATTCAGCAGCTTGCCAGCCGCCAGCGGCTCGCCCAGCGGCGGCTCGACACCAAGATCGAACAGCTGAAGCGGAAGCGGGACGCGGAGGTGGATGCGGTGGAGCGGAAGCTCGAGTCGCAGATCCGCCGGGAGCAGGATCGGCAGAAGTGGCTGGCCGTGCTCCTGCCGCCGATCCTGCCGCTGGTACTGGCATTCTTCGTGTTCTTCAAGCGTCGCGCGCAGGAGCGTGAAGGCGTGGCAAAATCAAGGCTCAGGTGAGTGGGAGGCAGGACATGACGGGCGGATACGACACGACCGATACATCTCCGGGCGGACTGTCGCCGGCAGCTCGGCGGACGGCCACGTTTCTCGTGGCGGGCGGAGCACTGCTCGTGGCCGGCTGGCTCGCGCAGCCCCGGTTTCGTCCGGCGAAGGTCGAGCCCGAGTCGCAGCGGGTGCTGTTTCCGGAATTGTCCGACGCGGCAAAGGCGGCGAGCCTCGAGATCCTGACCTACGACGACGAGCTGGCCACGCTCAAGCCGTTCAAGGTGGTGCAGTCGGGGGGCGTGTGGGTGCTGCCGTCACACGACAACTATCCCGCCGACGCCAAGGATCAGCTGGAGGCCGCGGCGACCGAACTCGTCGATCGACCCGTGCTCGACGTGGTGAGCACGTCGCCCGGCGACCACGAGACCTACGGGGTGATCGAGCCTGATCCGGAAAAGATCAAGGCGGGCATGACCGGCGTGGGCCAGATGGTCGAAATTCGCGACGCCTCCGGGAATCGCCTCGCGCGGCTGATCATCGGCAAGGAAGACAAGCGGCCCGCCGGTGGGCAGGGGGGTGAGCGCACGCTCCGGTTCGTCCGCAAGGCGGGGCAGGATCCCGTCTACCGCGTGGAGCTCGACACGTCCAAGTTCACGTCGACGTTCGACGACTGGATCGAAAAGGATCTGCTCAAGCTGTCCCCGTGGGATGTGCGGACGCTCGTGATCGACGACTCGACCGCGTCGTTCGGCATCGACGAGGCGAGCGGCCGGATCATGGTGTCGCAGGATCGGAAGGCCCGGATCGATCTGGCCTACGACGACAAGGATGCGAATTGGTCGCTCGTGAAGCTCGAGGGCTTCGGCAAGGACAAGAAGCCGGTCGAGGAGAAGCTCGGGGCCGAGGAGGAGCTGGCCTCCGCGAAGCTCAACGAGCTCCGCAACGCCCTCGGCGACCTCAAGATCATCGATGTGGCCCGCAAGCCTTCGGGGCTGAGCGCCGACCTCAAGGCTGCCGAGAAGTTCACGGGTGATCGCGAGGCCGTCGCGTCGCTTGCCGAGCGGGGCTTCTTCCCGTTCCAGTCGGGCGAGATCCTGTCGAGCAACGGCGAGACCGTGGTCGGCATGAAGGACGGCGTGGAGTATCTGCTCCGGTTTGGCAACGGCACCAGCGTGGCCGGCGAGAGCAAGGGGGAGACGAAGGAGGCCTCGGCTGGCGGCGAGACGACCGGCCGCTATCTCTTCGTCATGGCCCGCCTCAACGAGAGCCTGCTCGAAAAGCCGAAGCTCGATCCGCTCCCGGAGGTGCCGGAAGGGGCCGACAAGCAGGCCGATGAGAAGAAGGCCGACGACAAACAGGACGATGAGCCAAAAGATGGTGAGCGGGCCGAGGCCACCGACGGCCAGAAGGAGGCCGACGAAGCCGAGGCGAAGGCCCAGGCGGCGCTCGAGGAGCGGCGGCGGGTGGAGCGGGAGAATCGCCGCAAGGAGGAGGAGTATGACGGCAAGATAAAGGCGGCCCAGAAGCGGGTGCGTGAACTCAACAACCGCTTCGCCGACTGGTACTACGTCGTCTCCGACGCCGAGTATGCGAAGATCCATCTGGACCGCGCGGGCGTGATCCAGGCCAAGGCAGCCGATGCCGCGGCGAAGACCGAGCCCCAGTAACCCCGGCGTTGCCCGATGTCCGACATCCTCACCTCGCCGCGGCCCTCACGTTTCGGCCGCGCCGTGGGGTTTCGCCTGGCGGGCATCGGCAGTCATGTGCCGCCGCAGGTGGTCACCAACGCCGACCTCGCCCGGCTGGGCTGCGATCCGGAGTGGATCGTGGCCCGCTCGGGGATCCACGAGCGGCGGCATGCGTCCCCCGAGACCGCCACGAGCGACCTCGCCGCCGCCGCGGGCCGCGCGGCGCTCGAGCACGCCGGCGTGCAGCCGGCAGACGTCGACCTGCTCGTCCTCGGCACGTTCACGCCTGACATGTGCATTCCGTCGGCGGCCTGCATCGTGCAGGAGAAGCTCGGCCTCGACGCCCCGGCGATGGACGTCACGGCCGCCTGTGCCGGCTTCGCCTACGCACTCGTCACCGCGTCGCAGTTCCTGACCGGTGGCACGAGTCGGCTCGCCCTCGTGATCGGTGCCGACACGAACTCGCGGGTCGTCGATCCCGAGGACATCAAGACCTGGCCCCTGTTTGGCGATGGCGCGGGGGCGGTGCTGCTCGAGCCGGTCGAGCCGCAGCCCGCCGGCCGGGAGCAGGGGCTGCTCGCCTTTTCACTCGGCTCCGACGGCCGCGGCGCCGGACTGCTCGCCTGTCCGATGAGCGGCTCGCGGCAGCCGCCGAATGCCGAGGGCTTCGCCCGCCGGGAGCAGTTCATGCAGATGGATGGGCGGGCCGTCTTCAAGTGGGCCATTCGGCTCGCCGAGGAGAACGTCCGCATGATCGTGGAACGGTCGGGCGTGCTGCTCGAGCACGTCGATCTGTTCGTGCTTCACCAGGCCAATGCCCGGATCATCGAAGGAGTGCGGGAGTCGCTCGGCCTGCCGCCGCAGAAGGTGTTCATGAATCTCGACCGGTTCGGCAACACGTCGAGCGGCTCGATCCCGCTGGCGCTCGACGAGGCCTGGCGGACGGGCCGCGTCGGGCCCGGGAGCACGGTCGTCGTGTGCGGCTTCGGGGGCGGCCTCGCGTGGGGCAGCGCCGTCTGGAGGCTGTGAGCGACATGCGTTTGTGCGTTGATTCCGGCGACGGGCTACCCGTGCCCCATCGCCGGACGCTCGCTTCGGACATCCTGTCCTGCGCTCGCTCGATGCTGACTGCGCTCCGCCATCCTGGCTGCGCTGGTCAGCAACGCCGGCTCCCGGGGCACGGGCAGCCCGTCGCCTCGCCCTTTCTGTCGAGGCGACCGACGGCGTTTGCCCTTGGCCTTATAAACAGGGGGAGGCGAAGGGATCGGTGCGAGGATTCCGAGCGTTAGGGCCGCCGCGGCCCTTGGCGAGGGAACTCGTACCGTCCTGGAGCCGGTTTGTTTCATTGGACGTCGACGCCCGGAGTCAGCAAGCATGAGTGAGACCACAGTGAAGACGCTTCCGCCGCGCAGGGATGTTGCACCGACTGATACCTGGGACCTCACGAGCCTGTTTCGCTCCGATGCGGAGTGGGAGACGGCGCTCGGGGTGTGGGAGCGGCGGATTCCGGAGTTCGCGGCGTTCGCCGGCACGCTCGGCTCGTCGGCGGAGCGACTCGCGGAGTGCCTGGCCTTCGATCTGGCGTACGACCGCGAGGGAGACCGGCTCGGCACCTATGCCCACCTGCGGGCAGCCGAGGATCAGTCGGCGGCCGAAGCGCAGCGGATGACGGGCCGGTTTCAGCACGTCTCCACGCGGGCCGGCGAGGCGGCGAGCTTCATTCGCCCCGAGATCATGGCGATTCCGGAGGCCACGCTCGCCACCTGGATGGCGGCGCCCGTGCTCGCCCCCTACCGGCTCCTGCTCGAGCGGCTTGTCCGCACGCGGGCCCATACGCTTTCGGAGCCCGAGGAGAAGCTGCTGGCGATGCAGGGCACGTTCGCCGGCACGGCGGGCAAGGTTTTTCGTCAGCTCACCGATGCCGACCTGAAGTTCGGCAGCATCACGACGGGCACGGGCGAGCAGGTCGAGCTCTCGAACGCCACGTTCGTCACACTCCTGCACGACACGGTGCCGGCAGTGCGGAAGGCGGCGTTCCACCAGTACTACGCCCAATACGAGGCCCATGCCAACACGCTCGCGGCGACGCTCTCGGGCTCGAACGAGCGCGATGTCTACGCAGCCAAGGTGCGGAAGTACCCGACCGCCGTCGAGGCGGCTCTGTTCGCCGACAACGTGCCACTGGCCGTCTACGACCAACTGACCGCGGCCGTGCGGGCCCACCTGCCGGCCGTGCATCGCTACTACGACCTGCGGCGGCGGATCCTCGGCCTCGACGAGATCCACCACTACGACTGCTACGTGCCGCTCGTGCCCGAGTTGGAGCAGCGGCACACCTGGGATCAGGCCGTGGACGTGGTGATCGAGTCGCTTGCACCGCTCGGCGGCGACTACTGCGACCGGCTGGCGCAGGGTCTCCGCGGCCGGTGGTGCGACCGCTATCCGAATGCCGGCAAGCAATCGGGGGCCTTCAGCTCCGGCACCTATGACTCGGATCCCTACATCCTGATGAACTTTCAGGAGGAGGCGATCGAGCACGTCTTCACGCTCGCCCACGAGGCCGGGCACTCGATGCACACTCGGTATTCCGCCGAGGCCCAGCCCTACCAGTATTCGGGCTACACGATCTTCGTGGCCGAGGTGGCGAGCACGTTCAACGAACAGCTGCTCACGCGGCTCCTCCTGCAGCGGGCCACGTCGAAGAAGGAGCGGGCGGCGATCCTGGCCCGCGAGATCGACTCGATCCGGGCCACGATCGTGCGGCAGACGATGTTCGCGGAGTTCGAGCGGAAGAGCCATGCCTCCGCCGAGGCGGGCGAGCCGCTGACGCTCGACCGCATCCGCTCGCTCTACCGTGAGCTGCTCGACGCCTACTTCGGGCCGACGTTCGTGATCGACACACAGCTCGAGCTCGAGTGCCTGCGGATCCCGCACTTCTACAACGCGTTCTACGTCTACAAGTACGCCACCGGCCTGGCCGCCGCGATCACGCTGGCCAAGAAGGTGGCAGAGGGAGAGCCGGGCGCCCTCGACCGCTACCTCGGCTTCCTGAAGGGGGGCTCCTCCAAGTGGCCCCTCGACCTGCTGCGGGACGCCGGCGTCGACCTCGAACAGCCCGAGCCCGTCGCCATCGCCCTCACCCGCTTCGGCGAACTCGTGGACGAACTGGGCACGCTTCTGTAACGCACGCATCGCGTAGCGGAACCTCGGCCCCAGATCGTGAGGAGGACGGTCGGCGAGACCGGAGGAGGAGCGCAGGGATATCCGTAGCTATGTGCGTGCCGTCGGGTACACGGGTAGCGGGAGGAATCCCGAAGCGACGACGGAGCGTCTTGCCGCCGGCCGAACCAATGCGGCCTGGTATCCCTTGGCGTCCGCCGGGGGCTTTCTTGACGCGAAAGAGGATTACCGCATGCCGCGGGCGAGCTCGACGAACGGCCGCACCATGGCGCCCGTGCCGCCCCCGTCCGTCCAGGGCTTCGGCTTCTCGGCGAATGCCGGACCGGCGATGTCGACGTGGGTCCACGGGATGCCCCCCACGAACCGCTCGAGGAACTTGGCGGCCGTGATCGCGCCCCCCCAGCGGCCGTCGCCCACGTTTTTGATGTCGGCGACGTCGCTCGAGATCTGCTCGTCGTAGTCGGGATACATCGGCAGCTGCCAGACGGGCTCGCCCATGGCGCGGGCGGCCGCGGCGAGGTCGTCGCAGAGCGGCTGGTCGTTGGCGAACAGGCCGGCGACGTCGTGGCCGAGGGCCACCATGCAGGCGCCGGTGAGGGTGGCGGCATCGATGATCCGCCGGGGCTTCAGCCCGCGGACGACGTCGAGCACGTCGGCCAGCACGACCCGCCCTTCGGCGTCGGTGTTGTGGACCTCGATCGTCGTGCCACTGCGGGCGGTGATCACGTCGCCGAGCTTGTAGGCGGCCGGACCGGTCATGTTCTCGACGAGTCCGATGGCGGCGACGATGTCGATCGGCAGCCGGAGGGCGGCGATCGTGGCGGCCGCGGCGAGGACGGCGGCGCCGCCGGCCATGTCACACTTCATCGTGAGCATCGAGTCCGACGGCTTGAGGGAGAGGCCGCCCGAGTCGAAGGTGACGCCCTTGCCGACGAGGGCGAGCGCCGGCTGGGCATCGTCGGCGGCCCGCGGCGCACCGCGATACCGGAGGAGCACGAGTCGTGGTGGCCGGATGCTGCCGCGGCCGACGGCCAGGATGGCCTGGCACCGCTCGCGGGCGAGGTGGTCTTCGTCCCAGATCTCGATCTCCATGCCGGTGCGGCCGGCGACGGCGGCGGCCTCTTCGGCAAACGACTGCGGGTACATGTCGTCGGGTGACGTATTCACGAGCCGGCGGGCGAGGTTGACGCCCGCGGCGATCGTGGCACCGGCGGTCACCGCCTCCGGGGGCGCGCCGAGCCAGAGCGTTGTGCCGAAGGGCGTCCGCCGCTTCTCGGCCCGGTAGAGATCCTGCCCCACCATGCCGACGGCGGCGCCCGCCACGGCCTGTTCCACCTGTCGGGTCGCCCACCAGCCGTCGGCGACGAAGGCGACTCGCGAGCGGGCTCGGCCGGCGAGTTGGCGGGCGGCCGTCGCGGCGGCGCGATACAGGACGCCGGCGTCGACCGCCTCGCGCTTGCCGAGTCCCACGACGAGGAGCTGGCCAGCCGCCATGCCGGAAGGGGCAAGCAGCGGCACGCACTCGTTGCGTTTGGCCGTGATGTCGCCTGCGGCCACGAGCTTCGTCAGCAGGCCCCCCGTCGCGCGGTCGATTTCGGCCGCAGCGCCGCTTCCCATACCCCCTTCGGTGAGGAACACGACGACGGCATCGGCCGTGACGCTCTCGGCCCGTGCGGCAGGCTCGGCGATGATCCCGCCAAGGGCGGTGCGCGGGGCGAACTCGTGGGTCATGGGCATCTCCTTGGGGCGTCGGGTGTCAGGGTGAATCGCTGGCCAGGTGTTGTAGCGGGTCGGCCGCGGCGTGGCAGCCCGGGGTGATCCAGGGGGCGGAGACGGCCAGGAGTACCGGCAGGACGACGAGATTGCCCACGAGGCCGCCGACGAGCGTGAGGCAGGAGAGCCAGCCGAACGACACCGTGGGCATGAAGCCGCTCGTCGTGAGGGCGAGGAAGCCGATGACGAGGGCCAGTGTGGAGAAGACCATCGCCCGGCCGGCGGTCTGGTGGGCCGTGTCGAGCGCCGCTGCGCAGGCATGGCCGTCGGCGAGCCGGCGGCGGAAGGCCGTGATGTAATGGATCGAACTGTCGACTGAAAGGCCGAGCGAGACCGCGGCAATCATCGCCGTGCCCATGTTGACCGGCTCGCCGATCCAGCCGAGCAGGCCGAGCACCACGAAGATGGGCAGGGCGTTGGGCACCAGCGCGATCGCCGCCAGGAGCGGGCTGCGGAAGGCGATCGCAAGCAGGAGCGTGATGCCCGCGGCGGCAATTGCGAACGTGAGCCACTGATCGGCGAGCAGCCGATCCACGAGCTGGGCGAGGAGCACGAAGAAGCCGGTGACCTCGCCCGCGGGAAGTCCGTCGCGGGCCGGTGCCTCCTCCGCCACGATGCGTTGCACCTGGGTTATGATCGACCGCTTGGCGGCGGCGGGCTGGCGTTCGCGGGCCCTGAGCATCACGCGGAGCCAGGTGGAGCCGTCGGCGGGATCGCGGCCGACGAGGGCCGAGCCGAGCTGCGGAAACTGCTCCCGCAACAGGTCGATGGCCCGGGCCACCATCCAGTTGCCCATGCTCGTGCTCTCCAGCCGCTCGAGCGACACGGGCGACACCGCCGCCAGCACGTCGGCCACGCTCATCACCTTCGTGAGCGCGGCCGTGGGCACGCCGTCAGTGCCCGGCGCGGTCACCTCCGTCCGCAGCCGATCTTCCAGCCGCGCGAGCTTCGCCAGCGCGGTGCCGTCGATCGTGGTCGGTGCCGGGATGAGCACGTCCCAGACCCCCGCGCCCCCGAGCCGCGATTCGACCATCTCATAGGAGGCGACGGTCGGGCTGTCGGGGCGGAAGTTCTTCGTGAAGTCGGTCTCGACGGAGAGCCAGCGCATGCCGGAGACTGCGACCGCCGTGACCGCCGCGGCTGCGGCGAGAATCGGGAGGGGATGACGCACGATTCGCTGCACGAGCGCGTCGAGGCCGCGATCAAGGGCCGCCTCACCCCAGGCCAGCTTCGGGTCGGCGTCGAACCGGCCGGCGAGGGCGAGGAACGGCACGGTGAGCGCCACGGCGAGGAGCACCATCGCGGCGCCGACGGCCGTCATGATGCCGAAGTCATGCACCGGCCCCACTCGGCTGGCGACGAGTGAGCCGAAGCCGATCACGTCGGTGGCGATCGCGCCGACCGTTGGCCAGAAGAGGGTGGCGAGAGAGGACCGCAGGGCGTCGGCGGGGGGCAGGCCGAGGTCGCGGTGGCGGCGGTGTTCGACGATCAGGTGGGTCACGGTGGCGATGGCGACGACCGTCACCATCGCCGAGAGCATCGTGGAGACCATCGTGAGCTTCAGGCCGGCGATCGCGAGCACGCCCCGGGTGCTCCAGAGTGACAGCAGCACGACGGCGAGGGGCACGATCAGCCACCGCAGGCTGCGGAAGCAGACGAGCAGCACGGCGCCCGAGAGAATGCCGCTCGTCGTGCCGAGCAGGTTGCCGTCGCGAGTGAGCATGGCGAAACCGTCGCGGAGCATGACGGGCTCGCCGGCCACCGTGCCCCCCGGCAGGACGTCGACTTCGGCTCGCAGCCGGTCGATCACATCGGCCCGCGACACAGCGCGAGCCTTCGGTGAATCGGCCGTGGCCGCATCGAGCGGCTCGAGCACGCAGACGATGCCTGCAGTGCGGTGGTCGGCGCCCACCGCGTAGCCCTCCATCAGCTTCACGACTTTGCGGGCAGTGGGGCTCGCGTCGATATCGATGATCCGTCTGCCCAGCGGCGTACCGGCGAGGCTGGTGGTCGAGGCGATGCCGGGGAGGGCCGCCAGCCGCGCAGCCATGTCGCGGAGTCGCTCGACACCCGCCGGCGTGAAGAGCTGCGGGTCGTCGTAGACGGCGAGCACCGCCTCGTTCGAGCCAAACGTGCGGGCCATCCGGCGGTAAGGCACGAGCGCCGGGTCGCTGCGATCGAACATCGCGTCGATCGAACGCGAGAATTGCAAGAGCCGCGACCGCTCCACCGAAACGCCGGCCAGCACGAGCCCGATCACCGCCAGTGTTACGCGATTCGCGATGAGCCAGGCCGCGACCCGATCGGCAACGGGACGCATGGGTGAAGTGCTTTCGGAGCTGGGAACTGCGATGGATGGGAAGGGACGCAGTTTACCGAGACTGCCGGAACTGCCGCCACCGCCCTCGCTTGACCCCATTTTGTGGCCACTTCTATAGTCCCGCGATTTTCCAGCGGCCCATCGGTGGGCCGCACACCGCTCGAGAGTCACGGCATCCGCGTGTCATTCCCCGACATGATCGCCGCCAGGGATCGCTTCCGCGCCGCCGCGCGGCCGCCCACGGTCTGCACCGTGGGGCGGTCGAGGGCGTGCGCCGTGTGGCCACCGGGCTGCGCACGATGGCTCGTGATCATGCTCGCCATGGCGTGGCTGACGGCTCCATCGGCCGTCGCGCAGCCGCCGGCCCCAGCGACATCGCAGCTCATGGTGCCAGGTGCCAGTGCCGGCAGGCTCGCACTGTTGCCCGCCCGCGGACTTGCGGCCACGATCGCGGAGGCGGGCCGCATCGAGGTGCCGGCCGTCGATCCGGCCGAGCGGCTCGGCATCAAGGCCACGCAGGCGGCGCAGTGGACGGAGGGTGCCTACGACGTCTGGCACCTCACCGGCGGCGTGCGGATCACGCAAGGCACGACGGAGGCCACGGCGCACGAGGCCGTCGTGTGGATCGAGCAGGAGGCCGCACCGGACGAGTCTGGCGAGCAGGCCGAGCAGGCGCCACAGGTGCGCGGTGTGCTCGTTCGCATGGCGGGCAACGTGAGGGTGGGCACCACGGCTGGCGACAGCAGCGCGACGGAGCAGAATGGAGCACCCGCCGGGACGGTCCGCGGCGAGGACTGGGCCGGACGGTTCTGGACCGTGCGAGATCCCGTGCTCGATTTTGCAAGCGTGGTGGCGAGCCCCGGCGCACCGCCGGTCTACG
This sequence comes from bacterium, assembly GCA_029978085.1. Classification (GTDB taxonomy): domain Bacteria; phylum Planctomycetota; class Planctomycetia; order Pirellulales; family UBA1268; genus QWPN01. The sequence goes on along the minus strand of JAPOJV010000022.1, from coordinate 17,833 downwards.
ACGGCCCGAGCGACGTCGTGCAGGCGTCCTTCGAAGAACCGGTGGGGCCGATTCAGCCGGCACAGTTCAGCGAGTTCGGGGCGCCGATGGTGCCGCAGGTGAATGCCGCGGCGTCCACGCGTCGGCTACGGGCGTTTCCTCGGTCGAGCGTGCCGTTGGCGATCAAGTGGTTCCCGAGCCCCTCGGGCACGGAGTGGATCGCGGTGATCACGTCGGGCGTGAACCTCGTCGTCGATGGCGTCGATCCGGCCGGGCCGCTCGACATCTCCGCCGACCGCCTCGTGATCTGGACGCAGGGGCAGGGGCAGCCTGACCTTCAGGGCAATGCCTCGCAGGCAGGCAACGTGCCGCTTGAGCTCTACATGGAGGGCAACGTCGTCTTCCGCCAGGGGCAGCGGGTGGTCGAGGCCGCCAACATGTTCTACGACGTGCCGCGGTCGAGCGGCATCATCACCGGCGCCACGGTGCTCACGCCGGTCGACAACTACTCGGGGGCGGTGCGGCTGCGGGCCGACGTCTTGCGGCAGGTGGACCGCAGCCGGTTCGTCGCCGATCGCACGGGGCTGACATCGAGCCGGCTCGGCGTGCCCTCGTGGGAGTTCCGTTCCCGGGAACTCGTGTTCAGTGACGAGCAGATCCCACTGGCCGGCCCCGACGGGCAGCCGCTCGTCGATCCGGCGACCGGTGAGCCGACTGTCGAGCATCAGACGTTCATCACGAGCCGCGGCAACACCGTTACGCTCGGCGGTGTGCCCGTGCTCTGGTGGCCGGTGCTCGCGACGAACGCGAAGAAGCCCACCTTCTACATCAACAGTGCCACCGTGAAGAACGACCGGATCTTCGGCACGCAGGTGCTGACGAGCTGGGATGCGTTCCAGGTGTTCGGCTGGCGGCGGCCGCCTGATGGCGTCGACTGGGACTTCGACGTCGACTACCTGAGCTATCGCGGCCCGGGTGGCGGCACGTCGCTCCTCTACAACCGGCCTGACTTCCTCGGCATCGGCACGCCGGCCAGCGGCGACCTCGACGCCTGGTTCATCGGCGACGTCGGGAGGGACAACCTCGGCCTCTACCGCCGCGACTTCACCTACCCGGGCTATCCCGACCGCACGTTCCGCGGCCGTACGTTCTGGCGGCACCGGCAGGACCTCGGCGCGGGCTGGCAGGCCCGGGGCACGGCCGGCTGGATCAGCGACATGAACTTCCTCGAAGAGTATTACGAGGCGGAGTGGGAGGAAGGCTACGAGCAGCGGACGTGGCTCGACCTCCGGCGGCCGATCGAGAATCGCGAGCTGCGGCTGCTCACGAGCGTGCGGCTCGACCCCTTCTTCACCCAGACGGAGTGGTGGCCACGGCTCGATCACTACTGGATCGGCCAGCCGCTCCTGCGGGACGCGGTGACGTGGTATCAGCACTCGGGCCTCGCCTACGCGCGGCAGGCGCTGCCGCAGACGCCCACGGCGGGCCAGGGCCGCGACATCTGGACGACGCTGCCCTACGAAAACAACGTGATCGGCGAGCGGTTCTCGACTCGCCACGAGCTCGACCTGCCGTTCCAGGCGGGAGCGGTGAAGGTCGTGCCCTACGCACTCGGCGAACTGGCCCACTGGGGCGAGGCGCTCGATCAGGATCCGATCAACCGCGCCTACGGGCAGGTGGGCGTTCGTTCGAGCCTGCCGCTCTGGACCGCCGACAACACCGTCGAGAGCCAGCTCTGGAATCTCCACGGCCTCGCCCACAAGGTGGTGTTCGAGGCGGAGTTCGCCTACACGCAGAGCACGCAGGACATCGACCAGTTCCCGCTCTACGACCAGATCGACGACGACGCGATCAATCAGTACCGCCGCAACATTCCCTACTGGGATTACGGCGCCACGCCCGGCCAGCCGCAGCCGCTCCCCGCCTCGCTCGTGTTCGGCCCAGATGGCAAGTATGACCCACGGAGCTACCTCGTCCGTCGCGGTCAGGCCGGCTGGGTGACGGGGCCGACGGAGATCGCCGACGACCTCACGGCCTTCCGCGTGGCCGCCCGGCAGCGGTGGCAGACGAAGCGTGGTCCGGAGGGGAACCGGCGGATCATCGACTGGATCACGCTCGACGTGGACGGTGAGTTCTTCCCCGTCACCGACCAGAACTTCGGGCAGGCGATGGGCCTCTGGCAGTATGACTTCCGCTGGCACGTGGGCGACCGGACGACCGTGCTCTCGACCGCCGACGTCGATTTCTTCAGCGGCGGCCAGCAGCTCTACACGGTCGGTGCGCTCCTGAATCGCACACCTCGCGGTAGCTTCTACATCGGCTTCAACCAGTTCGGCGGGCCGATCAGCGCCGCGGTCCTCTCGGGCTCGTACACCTACCGCATGAGCCCGAAGTGGGCGAGCTCCTTCGGCACGGCCCTCGATCTCACCGGTCGCAACATCGGCCAGAACTTCCAGCTCGTGCGGATCGGCGAGTCGTTCCTGATGACGTTCGGCTTCAACGTCGACTACAGCCGCAACAACGTGGGCATGACGTTCAACCTCGAGCCGCGGTTCCTCTCGCGGACCCAGTTCGCCAGCCGCACCGGCCTCGACGTGCCGATGGCCGGCGCCTACGGCCTGGAGTGATCTCGCCGCCAGGCTGACCAGGCGGTGAAAAGGACGGCGAGGATCGCGTAGGCGGCGGCGAGTTCGAGGGGGCCGCGGCCGGTGGCGACGGCGGGCAGTTCGCCGATCGACCACGGGAGAAAGAGCCGGCCGTCGGTGAACGGCGAATGGATGACCCCGAAGAGCGTGCAGGCTGCCGCGGCTGCCGCCCAGCCCGCTGCAGCGAAGAGCTTCCGGTCGATGAGCGCGGTCACGAGGCCGGCCCACAAGAGGCTCGTGACGATGAACCCGGCTGAGAGCATGCGGATCGAGAAGAGCTCCCGGGCGAGTGCGGCGGCGGGCTGGGCGCCGGCGGCGAGGAGTTTGTCGGCCTCGATCGTGACGAGCGCCGCCAGCGCCGGGATGCAGGAGATCGCCACGGCTGGATAGTGCTTCTGCGGCGTCGCGTGAAAGCTCTGGGCCGTGATCTCCAGGCCCACGAACACGAGCACGGGAAGGATCGCCGGGCCGGGAATCGCCTGATAGAGGTAGGCGAACGTGCCGGTGAGCCCGGCGAAGCCGATGAAGGCGGCGGTGGCGAGCGTGTAGGCGGCGCGGCCCCCCATCGCCTTGTAGGCCGGATGGCCGATGTAGGGCGTCGTCTGGATGACGCCGCCGCAGGCGCCGGCCACGAGCGTGGCGATCGCTTCGGCGGCGATCACGCGGCCCGTGTCGTATTCATCGCCGGCCGCGGCGGCACTCTCCGTGCAGTCGATGCCCCCCACGACCGTGCCGAGCGCGAACGGGATCACGATCGGCAGGTAGCGGAGCATGTCGGGCCAGGCCTCGAGCCACTCGAGACGCAGGGCCGAGAGCCATTCGCTCGGCCAGAGCGCGGCGGCGGGATCGATCGCGGCATGGGCCTCGGCGGCGGGAATCCAGCCGGTCCATGTGCCCAGCACATGCATGCCCCAGCCTGCGGCGAGCGCGGCAAGGGCGCCGGGAATACGGCCGGGGAAGGGGAGGCGGGCCGTGAGCGTGGCGAGCGTGATCCCGAACGCGAGCACGCCAACGAGCGGCGAGCCGAAGATCTCGACCGTGGGCAGAAACGAGATCAGGGCCAGCGCGATCGCCGTGAGGCTGCCGAGCAGGCCCGCGCGAGGCACGAGCCGGCGCACGGGGCCGGCCACGAACGCACAGGCCATCTTGAACAGGCCGCTCGCCACGATCGCGCACATCCCGACATGCCAGGCATGGCGGGCCGCGGCCTCGCGTTCGAGCCCGCCGGCGACCGCGGCCGCGAATGCCGGGCCGATCACAAAGAACACCATGCCGAACGTGCTCGGCGTGTCGAGGCCGAGGGGCATCGCCGTCACGTCGGTCCGCCCCGTCCGCCGCGCGAGCCGAAACGCCATCCAGGTGAAGATCAGGTCGCCGACCACGACCCCGAGGGCCGTGCCCGGCACGAGGTGGGCCAGGGCGAACTGGGCCGGGTAGTCGAACACGGCCGCCAGCAGCGACACCGTGAGCACCAGGCCGGCCAGGTTGTCGATCGACAGGCCGAAAAAGGCGTTGAGATCGCCTGGGGCGGCCCAGCGGTAAGGGTGCGTGCGTTCCATGGCGACGGGCCGGAATGTCGGCTGCCGATGACGAAAAGTCAAATGCGGCAGGGGTTTACGGCTGTCCGGCAGGGGCGATACCGGAGGGCGACCGCTGCTGCAGGCACGGCTATACTCCGACGGCGGGGTTTCTTTCGCCCCGCCGAACCTTTCCCCGATGGCGGCCGTACCGAGGATGGATTTGCACGACAGAGATACCGGCCAGCGGCCGGCCGGGCCCGCGGCTTTCCCGGCCGCGGGTGCCGGCGACGGAGCGGTTTCCGACGAGGAACTGCTGCGGCGCTGCCGTGCAGACGATGACTCGGCGGCGTTTGCGTCGCTGGTGCATCGATACGAACGCGAACTCTTCAGCTACCTCCGCCGCTATCTCGGCAACGCGGAGATGGCCGATGACGTGTTCCAGGCGACGTTTCTGCAGGTCCATCTGAAGAAGGAGCAGTTCGAGGAAGGCCGGCGGTTTCGTCCCTGGCTCTACACGATCGCCACCAATCAGGCCATCGACGCCCAGCGGCGCAACCGCCGGCATCGCATGGCCAGTCTCGACAACCGCTCCGGCGGTTCCGAAGACGTGGCGGCCCTCGTGGAGATGCTGGCGGGCGACGGCCGCACCGCCGATGAACAGATGGAAGACGAGGAGGCACGGGAGTGGGTGCGCCGGGCGGTGAACGAACTGCCAGACACGCTCAAATCGACGCTCGTCCTCGTCTACAACCAGGGCATGAAGTATCGGGAGGCTGCCGATGTGCTCGGCATTCCCGTCGGCACGGTGAAGAGTCGGCTCAACTCGGCATTGCTCAAACTCAACGAGTCGTGGCAACGAACCAGGAAGACGTGAGCACGATCCATGCGAGAGGAAACGGCGATGCGTGACGAACTGGTGGGCTACCTGCTCGACGCCCTCGATGAGGGAGAGACCCGACGCGTGGAGACGGCCCTCGCCGACCCGCAGCAGGGGCCGGCCCTTCGCGCCGATCTCGATACGCTGCGGCTGGCCATTCGACCACTGGCATTCGATCGTGAGTCGATCGACGTGCCGGCCGGCCTCGCGGCCCGCACACTCCAGTTCGTGGCCGCGCAGACGGCCGTCGCTCCGGAACGCCGTCCCAAGCCGACGCCGCGGGTGTTTTCGCCGGCCGACGAGGGGCAGCCTGTCAGAGCGGGCCGCCGCTGGCTCGATCGGCTGATCATCGGCGCGACGGCGGTAGCCGCCTGCGTGCTCGTGGCGCCGTTGCTCCTCGACTTGATCGAGGAGTCACGGCAGCGGCGTGTCGACCGCAACCTGCAGAAGGTGTCGACGGCGCTGCAGGGCTATGCCGAGTCTCACGGCATGTATCCGACGCCGCCCGACTCGGGGCCGCTCTCTCGGGCCGGTCTCTACGCCCCGACGCTCGTGGCCGAGGAGCGGATCGTCGCCGATGACGGTTCGCTCCTGTGTCCCGACACAGCGCTCGCCCGCCGGGGAAAGTTTCGGGTGCCGACGCTGGCCGAACTGGAGGCCGCCGTCGGCACACCGCAGTTCGAGGAACTCGTGAGGACGATGGGGGGTGATTTCGGCTACACGCTCGGTCACCGTGACGCGGCGGGTGTGCTGCAGCCCAACCGCAACCGTCGGCGGGCCGACCATCCGATCCTCGCCGATGCCCCGGACGAATGCTGCGAGAAGAGCAGCAACCATCCCGGCGGCATCCACCATGTGCTGTTCGAGGATGGCCGAGTCGAGCGCCGCACGGGGGATGCCCTCCACCGCGACGACCATCTCTACCGCAACCACGACGGCAAGGTTGCGGCTGGCGTCGATGCCGAGGACGCCGTCATCGGCGACTCGCACCACCAGCCGTAAGGTGCTCCGCGTGTGGCCCACGGTGTGAAGGCCCCAGGCCCGAGCTAATGCTTTGCGGGCGGGCTTCCGTCTGCTGAATAGCCGGGACGCTCGGCCTTCGCGCCTCCAACCGCACACGGAGTGTGCGGGCCACGGGGGCGTCATCTGCTGCCAAGCCGAGCGGTGATAATCAACCGGCAACCAGCGATTTCGCGGCGGCGGCGACGGCGTCGGCGGTGATGCCGAAGTGCTTGTAGAGCGCGGGGGCCGGGCCCGACGCGCCGAACGAGTTCATCCCGATGAAGGTGCCTCGCGGTCCGATCCACTTGTCCCAGCCGAAGCCGCAGGCCGCCTCGCAGGCCACCCGCGCCGTCACGGCCGTGGGCAGCACGCTCTCGCGGTAGGCCGCGTCCTGGGCTTCGAACAGATCCCAGCTCGGCATGCTCACCACGCGGGCCTGCACGCCCCCCTCGGCCAGCTTCACCGCGGCATCGAGGCAGATCTGCACCTCGCTGCCCGTGCCGATGAGGATGCAATCGGGTGTGCCGCCGGTGGCTTCCTTGAGGATGTAGGCCCCCTTCGCAGTGCCCGCGGCCGAACCGAGGCCGGCCCGGTCGAGCGTCGGGATGTTCTGCCGCGACAGCACGATCACAGCCGGCCGGTCAGGCCGCTGCATCACGACGCGATACGTTTCCGCCACCTCGTTGGCGTCGCCGGGGCGGAACACGGACAGGCCCGGCACCGCGCGGGCCGTGGCAAGCTGCTCGATCGGCTGGTGGGTCGGGCCATCCTCACCGAGGCCGATCGAGTCGTGCGTGAGCACGTAGATCACGCCCAGGTGGCCGAGGGCCGAGAGCCGCAGGGCCGGCTTGAGATAGTCGAGGAACACGAAGAACGTGGCGCAGTAGGGCCGCAGGCCGGAGAGGGCCATGCCGTTGCAGGCCGACGCCATGCCATGCTCGCGGATACCGAAGTGGAAGTTGCGGGCAGCATAGTCGCCGGGGCCGAAGTCACCGGCGCCGGGCACCAGTGTCATCGTGGAGGGGGCGAGGTCGGCAGAGCCGCCGAGGAACCAGGGGACGCCCGCGCTCAGTGCTTGGATCACCTTGCCGCTCGACACGCGGCTCGCGAGCCCCTTGGGATCGGCGGGGAAGCAGGGGATGCCCTTGTCCCAGCCGGCGGGCAGCCTCCCGTCGAGGAAGTTCCTGAGTTCAGCGGCCAGGTCGACGTGTGATTTCGAGTAGTCGGCCACGGTCTTCTGCCAGGTCTCGTGGGCCTGACGGCCGCGGGCGCCGAGCGTCGCAGCGAACCGCTCCGGCACTTCCGGCGGCACGAGGAACTGGGCATCGGCCGGCCAGCCGTAGGCAGTCTTCGCGCCTTTGATCTCCTCCGCACCGAGCGGGGCACCGTGCGACTCGTGCGAGCCGGCCTTCTTTGGTGCGCCGTAGCCGATCACGCTCTTTACGATCACGAGCGTGGGCTTCTCCTGCTCGGCCTTGAAGGCCTGGAGAGCCTTTCGCAGTTGCGCCGCGTCGTTGGCGTCGGACACATGCTGGATCCGCCAGCCGAGCCCCTCGAACCGCTTCGCCACATCCTCGGCGAAGGCGAGGTGCGTCTCTCCCTCGATCGTGATCGAGTTGTCGTCGTAGATCCAGCAGAGGTTGGCGAGCTTGAGGTGGCCGGCGATCGAGGCGGCCTCCGCGGCCACGCCCTCCATGAGGTCGCCGTCGCTGCAGAGGACGTAGGTGTCGAAGTCGAAGACGGTGTGGCCGGGCCGGTTGTAGTGGGCACCGAGCCAGCGGGAGGCCATCGCCATGCCCACGGAGTTGCCACAGCCCTGGCCGAGCGGGCCGGTGGTGGTCTCGATGCCGCCGGTCATGTGGTGCTCGGGATGGCCCGCGCAGACGCTGTCGAGCTGGCGGAACCGCTTGATCTCGTCGAGCGAGACGGCGGGCGTGCGATGGTCGGACGACGCCGGGCCGCCGCGGCGAATGCCCGCCAGATGGATCAACGAATAGAGCAGCATCGACGCGTGGCCGCAGGAAAGCACGAACCGGTCGCGGTTGGGCCAGGTGGGATCGGCTGGGTCGTACCGCAGGAACTCCGACCACACGGTGTAGGCCACCGGCGCCAGTGCCATCGGCGTGCCCGGGTGGCCGCTCTTGGCCGCCTCGACGGCATCCATGGAGAGCGTGCGGATCGTGTCGATCGCGAGGCGGTCGATGTCGGTGGCGGGGCGCGGGGCGGCGGTCGGCGAGCTCATGAACACTCCGGAAAAAGGGTCAATTGAGGCCGGAGTGTACGGGCGGCAGGAAACCAGCGTCAACGCGATGGAAAGCCGCCGCCACTCAGCGGCTGACGTGGCGGCGGTAGGCGGTGTCGAGGTCGACGTAGCTCGTCTCGCAGAGGCGGGCGAGCGTGTCGGGGTCGGCCGTGCCGTCGTAGATCCGTGCGACATAGGCGACGAATGCCTCGCGGTGCCGGCCGCGGTCGCCATTCATGAAGAAGTCGGCGAGGCCGCCCAGTTCGGCGTAGATGCTCGCGATCCGCGGGTCGGCCTGGAATGCGGCGCGGCCGAGCGACGCAAGCTCTTCCAGCGGCACATGAAACCCATCCTCGATGAGCAGCCTCCGGGCAGCGGGCATCCGGCCGGCATCCGGCCCGCCCACCGTCCAGCCCCAGGCCGCAGGCTCGGCCGCTTCGAGATAGCAGGCCACGGCCTCGATCGCCCAGAAGCCACAGGCCTCGCCCGCCAGCGGGCTCGTGGGCCGGCTCTCGGCGCACAGTTGATGGGCCGCCTCATGGCGGATCGTCGTGCGCGCGGCTGCGGCATCGTCGGTCGCCTGCACGAGCCAGAGCGTGCGGGTGGGGGCCTGGTAGATGCCCTGCGTCATGCCGATCGCCGGCTCGAGCGGTTCGAGTTCGGCCAGATACTGCCGACGATCGGCACACAGCACGGCGACGAATGGCTCGAGGTTCGCACGCGGTGGGCGACCGGCCTGCCGCCGGTCGCGCGGCGGCGTGGCCAGCGGTCCGAACACCTGCCGCCAGATGGCGTGCGTCTCCTCGAGCGTCGCCGCCACGTCGGCCGCGGCGCCGAGTGAGGCGGTCGCTGTGATTTCCCAGTGATCCGACGTGAATCGCCGGCCATCGGCCACCGCGAGCGTGCGGGCCTCGTCAGCGGCCGCCGTGATCCACCGGCCGCGGTCATACCGTTCACCGGTCCGATACCGGGCGAGCCGGCCGCGTGGCAGCCAGCCGTACTGCGTGTCATAGTCGTCGCCGCGATCCCGGTGCCGCTTCGCCTCGGGCCACGCCCAGCCAGCCTTCGTCTTCACCCAGCCGGCCGCCTCGCGGGCCCGCGCGTGATCGGGATCGTCGCGCAGCACCCGGTGGAGCAGCCGAACTGCCGCGCACGGAGTCGCATTCGCAACGTGGGCGAACAGGGCATTCGCGTGCGCCTGGCGGGCGGCGACGAACTCGTTCCAGAGGGCGGTCTCTTCACTCGCATCGACAAACGCCGGCGTCTCGATCCGCTCAGGAATCGCGAGCACGAATTGGCGGTCGGTCTCGCCGGGCAGCGGCCAGGCACGGATGGCCGCCGCGAGGTCGGCGTGGCCCGAGGCCTCGGCCCGCCGCGCGAGCGGCGTAAGCCGATCAGCGAACTCGGCCTCCAGCTGCGCGAGCGGTGGTAGCGGTGGCGCCGACACACCCACGCCGACCGCGAGGATCGCCCAGGCGATCCCCGCGGCGGCGATGCGTGTGATCCAGGCCATCCTGGTCAGGCCTCGGCGAATGCCGAGTCGAACTGGCGGCCGCTCGGTGCGAAGTCGAGGTTCTTGACGAACCGCGCCGCCTCGGCGGCGCCGTGCTCGCGATCCATGCCACAGTCTTCCCATTCGACCGAGAGTGGACCTTCGTAGCCGGTCTGGTTGAGGGCGCGGATGATCTCCTCGAAGTCAACGCCACCGCGGCCCGGCGAGCGGAAGTCCCAGCCGCGGCGCGGGTCGCCAAAGTTGATGTGGCTGCCGAGGATGCCCGTGCGGCCGTTGAGCGTGACGATCGCGTCCTTGATGTGCACATGGTAGATCCGGTCGGGGAACGAGCGGATGAACTCCACGGAGCTGACGCCCTGCCAGTGGAGATGGCTGGGATCGAAGTTGAAGCCGAACTCCTCGCGGCGACCGAGGGCGTCGAGCGCCCGCTGGGCCGTGAAGATGTCGAAGGCAATCTCGGTGGGATGCACCTCCAGGGCGAACCGCACGCCGCACTCGGCGAACACGTCGAGGATCGGGTTCCAACGGTCGGCGAACTCGGCGAACCCGGCCGCGATCATCGAGTCGGGCACCGGCGGGAATGAGTAGAGCAGGTGCCAGATCGACGAGCCGGTGAAGCCGTTGACGACCGAGACGCCGAGTTTCTGCGCGGCTCGCGCCGTGTTCTTCATCTCTTCCGCCGCCCGCTTGTTGACGCCGTCGGGCTTGCCATCGCCCCAGACGTGCGGCGGCAGGATCGACTTGTGACGCTCGTCGATGCGGTCGCACACGGCCTGGCCGACCAGGTGGGAGGAGATCGCGTAGACGGAGAGGTCATGCCGCTCGAGCGCATCCCGCTTGGCCGCGCAGTAGCCGCTCTCGTTGAGGGCCCGCGTGACGTCGAAGTGGTCACCCCAGCAGGCGAGCTCGAGTCCCTGATAGCCGAAGTCCCGGGCCTTGCGGGCGAGGTCTTCCATCGGCAGGTCGGCCCACTGGCCGGTGAACAGCGTGACGGGACGGGGCATGTGCATCACTCCTGGCATGCGACTGAAGGATTTCTGGGGCCGGACCGGCAGGATTCTGCCAGATTTGCGGCCTGCGGAAAACCATACGGCCTTTCGCCACAGGAGGTCGGCCCTTGGAGGCGACAGGGAGGCGAGAGGGTCGGTGCAAGCTCGAGGAGCATTTGGACCGAGTCTTCGAGGTCCCGCGACGAGACTTGTACCGCCCCCGAGCCGGCTTCACACCGGTTACGTGTGCGACCTCAGCGAGCGCGCGGCGACGGTTGTGGATCGCGCGGCGACGGGGGTTACTGGCGGACGACGCGGCGCATGAGCCACCAGCCCCAGAGCAGCATCAGTAGGTTACCCGCCCAGACGGCGATCGGCGGCACCTTGCCCGCCTTGGCCTGATCGACCCCGAGAATGAACACCGGGTAGTAGACGATCAAGATCGGCAGGAAGCAGAGGAAGAAGCTGGTGAGGAAGTCGGCGTTGCGCATGCGGATGGCCATCGGGGCGCCGACCAGGACGAAGCAGAGGCAGCTGAAGCCGTTGGCCCAGCGGCGCCAGGGCTCCATGACGATCCTGTTGAGCCGCGTCGTCTCCCAGTCGAGCAGCGCCCGCTCGTGGGCCACCGCTGCGGGCACGGTGTGTTCCAGTCGGCCCGTGACGATGCCCATCGCCTGCTTGCCTGCCGCAACCTGCTCGATCTGGTCGATCCGGGCCACCTCGTCGGCCCGGGCCTTGGCGAACTCGGCCATGGCGATCTCGGAGGGGCTCGTGGTCGTGGTGCCCTTGCGGCTGACGGCGTCGAGCGGCACCTCGCGGACGATCTCGTCGGGAAACGATGCCGTCACGTCGCCCATGTGGAGCGTGCCGTCGCGGAAGATCACGGTGAGCGTGCCGGCCGCGGCGTTCGCCCTGAGCTCCGCCTCGGCGGCCGACACCGTCGCCGGTGAGCCGGCCGGGCCCGACGAGAACGAGAGCGTGGGGCGGATCAGCGTGCGGCCATCGACGCCTTTCACGTTGATCGACACCTGGGGCGTGCTGTACGACCGCTGCTGCCGCAGCTTGCCGTAGATGATCTGCTCGACGCTCTCGACCACGACGCGACGGACGCCGTCGCGGCCCCACGACACGGCCACGTCGTTGAGCCACACCGACACGAAGCTCACCACGAGGGCCAGGCCGAAGGCGGGCCACATCGCCGACATCGGCGTGACGCCGGCCGCCTTGAGGGCCGTGATCTCGTTGCTGGCCGACATCCGGCCGAATACGCTCGCCGTGGCGAAGAGCATCGTGCCCGGCACGGCGAACCGCATCGCCTCGGGCAGCACGTAGGGCACGAGCAGGAGGATCTGCACGAGCCCGAGCCCCTGCTGCTGGGCCTCCTTCACGAGCCCGACGACGAGCATGAAGAGCGTGAGGGCCGCCAGGGCCACGAGGAACACCTGGAGGAGCTCCAGCAGGACGTAGCGGGTGATGATCTTCATTGCCGGGCCGCCTCCACGCTCCGGGCGTAGACGCCCACGGCGTCAGCCGCCGCGGTGATGGCCGTGGCGAAGTCGCCGCCGCCAGCGGCATCTCGGGCGCGACGAACGTGGCCGAGGGCATGGACGCGAGTGGCGTCGTCGAGGCCGTCGGCCGCCGACTCGACGCTGGCGACGATGCCCTCGATGCGCGGCATCGTCGGGCCGCAGGCGTAGGTCCGATACGGGCCCGCGCCGACGCGGGCGTTGAGAGGGAGTGCCTTGATCCGAGGCTTTTGTGGGGAGCAGAAGCCGACGAGGGCGGCGATGATCGCCCCCACGAACCCGAGCAGCAGGCCGCTGAAGCTGACCCAGCCGATTGGCTCCCGAAGGTCGCCGAGCAGGCCGCCCAGCGGACCGTCGAACTTCATCAGGGGGCCATTCGGATAGAGCAAGAGCGCCGCGAACAGGCAGCCGCCGGCGATGGCGAGTGTCGTCCAGGGCACGTCCGCCTGGCCTGCAGGCCGGCTCGGTTCATCTGCTAACGGCCAGGGCTCGTCGCCGGGAGCGGTTCGCGACACCTCGCGTTCGCCCGCCCGCGCTGTGATCACGGTCACGTTGTCCGGCGCGCCGCGAACCAGCGCCAGCCCCACGAGCGCGGCGGCGGCCGCTTTCGGTGGCAGGGCCGAGGCGAGCAGGCCGATTTCGTCGTCAGCGACCTGGCCCGAGAGCCCGTCGCTGCAGAGCACGAAGACATCGTCCTCCTCGACGGGGAACGGTCCTTCGAGATCGATCTCGACCTGCGGATGTGGCCCGAGCGAGCGGGTGATGATGTTCTTGGGCGCCACCGGCATGTCTTCCGGCGGACCGGTGTGGGCCGCCTCGAGCTCCCAGACGAGCGAGTGGTCTTTGGAGAGCTGCTCGATCGTGCCGCCACGGATGCGATAGACGCGGCTGTCACCCACATGGCCCACGATCGCGCCGCGGGGCAGGATCGCGAGGACCGTGCAGGTGGTGCCCATGCCTTTGAGCTCAGTCGAGCTTTCGCCTCGGGCATGGATCTCGGCGTTGGCCTGCTCGATGCTCATGCGCAGGGCCAGGAGCGGTGAGCGGGCGGCGTGCTTCTCGTACACGAGCGGCACCTGTTCGACCGCGATCGCACTGGCCATTTCGCCAGCCGCATGCGCGCCCATGCCATCGGCCACCACGAACAGCCAGCCGCGGCGGCGATACTGCTCGCGGCTCCAGGGCTCGAGCACCGCCTTCGCGTCTTGGTTGTTGGCGCGGCGTCGGCCGACGTCGGTGCGGTCACAGTGCTCGAGGCTGGTGCCGGATCCCACGCGTGGATGCCTCGGGAAGGGGGGGGCAGGGGGTCTGGGAAGTCTAGCAGCCGAGAGCGGCCGGCCCCATGCTGATCTGGATCGAAATCCGGTCGGTTTCTACCGTCCGGTCCATGATTGCTCCGTCTTCATCGATCGGGTCGGTCGGCCACCGCGGCTGGGCCGCCGGCCTCATGGCCGTCATCGCGTGTGCGACCCTGTCCACCGGCTGCGTGCAGCGCCGGATGACGATCCGCAGCAATCCGCCGGGAGCGCTGGTCTACGTCGACGACTATCAGCTCGGCACGGCGCCCGTGTCGCACGACTTCGTCTACTACGGCACCCGCAAGATCCGGCTCGTGAAGGACGGCTACGAGACGCTCACCGTGCGGCAGCCCTTTCCGCTCCCCTGGTATCAATACTTTCCGCTCGACTTCGTGACGGAGAATCTTCTCCCCTGGGAGATTCGTGACGAGCGAGTGGTCGACCTCGCCATGCAGCCGGCCGGAGTGACGCCGCCGGAGTCGGTCGTGGCCCGTGCCGAGCAGGCGCGGCTGTCGGCCGGCAGCCTGCCTGCCGCTCCCGCGCCGCAGGTCGTTACGCCGCTTCCGCAGGCCGTCGCACCGCAGCCCATCCCGGCACCGTTCCAGGGGCTGCAGCCTCCGCTGCAAAACGCGCCGGCGCAGGGCATCCCGAGCCTCGGCGTGCCATAATTCCGGCATGCGTGATCACGACGAGACAGGGCACTCTGGTGGCAGCCGCACGGCGCTCGATGCGCTGAAGCTCGCGCGGCTTCGCGACCTCGTCCGTGAGATCCTGCCCCGCAACCACTTCTATGCGACGAAGCTCGCGCGGATCGCCGATCCAGCCGGCATCGGGTCGCTTGCCGAGCTGAGCGACTGGCCGTTCACGTTCAAGGAAGAACTCGTCGCCGCCGCAGCCGACGGGGTGCCCGGCAACCTCACCTGGCCCCGCGACCGGTACGTGCGGTTTCATCAGACGAGTGGCACGCACGGCCGGCCGCTGCCCGTGTTCGACACCGCCGCCGACTGGCAGTGGTGGATGGACTGCTGGCGGGCGATCCTCGCCCGTGGTGGCGTCGCTGCCGACGATCGCGTGCTCGTGGCCTCGTCGTTCGGACCGTATGCCGGATTCTGGAGCGGGTTCGATGCGGCCGTCGCCGCGGGTGCGCTCACGATCCCGACCGGCGGCCTGTCGACGCTTGCCCGGCTGGAAATGATGCGGACACACTCGCCCACGGTGCTCATCGCCACGCCAAGTTATGCCCTGCATCTCGCCGAGGTCGCGATCGACGAGAAACAGGAGGCGGCCGCCGAGTCGGTGCGGCTCGTGATCGTGGCCGGCGAGCCGGGCGGCTCGGTGCCCGCAGTGCGGCGGCGGATCGCCGCTGCCTGGCAGGCCGACGTGCTCGATCATGCGGGCGCGACGGAAGTGGGGCCGTGGGGCGTCGGTGATCTCCGTGGCCCAGGGCTCGACGTGCTCGAGCCCTGGTTCCATCCCGAGTTTCTCTCGCTCGAGACCGGCGGCCCGGCGGCTGCGGGGGAGCTGGCCGAGCTCGTGCTCACGACACTCGGCCGCGTGGGATCGCCCGTGATCCGCTACCGCACAGGCGACGTCGTGCGGCCCACATGGCCGAGCGTGGCCGACGTGGCGGCAGGTGCCTGCCCGTGGGTGCGGCTCGATGGGGGCATCATCGGGCGGACCGACGACATGCTGGTGATCAGGGGCGTCAACGTGTTTCCCGGCGCCATCGACGACATCGTGCGGAGCTTTCCGGAAGTCGTCGAGTATCGGCTCATCGTCACGACGGACGAGGCACTCGATCGGATCGCCCTCGAGATCGAAGACCGGCTTGCAGACCCCGATCGCGTGGCTCGCGAACTCGCGCTGCGGCTCGGGCTACGGGTCGACGTGACGGTCGTGCCGATCGGCAGCCTGCCCCGATTCGAGGGCAAAGGCCGGCGGGTGGTCGATCGCCGCGGCTGATCTGGAGCTACCATACGCAACACGTTGTCTATCGAGTCCATCCGCGTTCCACCCGATTCGGTGACCCATGTCCCAGCCTGTCCCTCAATCGATTCGCCGGCTGCCCGATGGCGGGGTCGAGCTTGCCTGGAGCGACGGGCACGTGGCCGGCTATCCGCCCCGGCTCCTGCGCGACGCCTGCCCGTGTGCCACCTGCCGTGAGCGGCGAGCCGAGCCGCCGAAGCCGCAGCTGTTGCAGGTGCTCGCGCCCGAGGAAGTCGCGCCGCTGTCGATCACCGGCATGAAGCCGGTCGGACAGTACGCCTACTCGATCGAATTTTCCGACGGCCACTCGAGCGGCATCTACACGCTCGACTATCTGCGCGAACTTGGTGCGTGAGAGTTCGGGGCTGCCCATGCCCCGTCGCCGGACGCTCGCTACGGCATCCATGCCTTCGCTCGCTCGATGGCGGCTGCGCTCTCGGCATCCTGCCTGCGCTTACCGCCATACGCCGGCGACGGGGCATGGGCAGCCCCTCACGGCGTATTGCCAGCAGGAGAAGAGGAGCCGACCGGCGGCGCACTTCAGCCGGCGAGACCGCAGGCGGCGGCGCTCACGACCGCGGCGATCCGCACGGCGTCGTGGCAGGCGTCTTCGCTCGCGCCGAGGTGCACGAGACTCGCCTCGTGGTTCTTGATGCAGAGTTCGCAGCCGGCGAGTGCCGCACAGGCGAGGCTCATCAGCTCGAAGTCGAGTTTGCTCGTGGCCGGCTGGGCCATGCGGCTCATCCGCAGCCGCGGCGGGCGGGCCTCGTAGCTTTCCTTGCCGAGCATGTGGCGAAACCGATAGTAGACGGTGTTCATCGCCATCAGGCCGGCGGCGGCGATCGCATCGGAGATCACGGGCCCCGCAGCGTCCCCCAGGCCCGCACGGATGTCGGATTCCAGGGCGTCGGCGAGCGGCTTGCTTTTCAGGAAGCGGGCCGAGGCGAGGGCCACGCCGAGGGCCTGGGCCGGCTGCAGGTTTTCGCCGGCGAGCACGCTGGCCAGATTGAGCCGCGTGTCCTTGAACTCGTCGGCGAGTCGCTCGCGGCAGGCGTCGAGGGCGGGGGTGGCGATCGACATGCGGGATGGCTCCGGCGACAGGAAGGGGAAACGCGACGGATGCCGCGCGATGCGGCCGAATTGTAGCGGCTCGTTGCCGCGCGAGGCGGCCGGATGCTACCTTCGGGAAATTTGTTTTTTCCAGCCCCGCGAAGTCATCCATGCCCCGTCGCGACGACCTCCACACCATTCTCCTGATCGGGTCCGGCCCTATCGTCATCGGCCAGGCCTGCGAGTTCGACTATTCCGGCACCCAGGCCTGCAAGGCCCTGCGGGAAGACGGCTACCGCGTCGTGCTGGTCAATTCGAATCCGGCCACGATCATGACCGACCCGGGCACGGCCGACCGCACCTATATCGAGCCGCTTACGTGGCAGATGCTGGAGAAGGTGATCGAGGTCGAGAAGCCCGATGCGGTGCTCCCCACGCTCGGCGGCCAGACGGCCCTCAATCTCGCCATGGAGCTCGACCGGCGCGGGATCCTCGCCAAGCACGGCGTCGAGATGATCGGCGCGAAGGCGGAGGCGATCAAGCGGGGCGAGGACCGCGAGATCTTCAAACAGACCATGCAGACGATCGGCCTCGAGACCTGCCGGGGCCGGATCGTGAAGAGCCTCGCGGAGGCCCGCGAAGTGCTGGCCGAGATCGGCCTGCCGGCCGTCATCCGCCCGAGCTTCACGCTCGGCGGCTCGGGATCGGGCGTGGCCTGGAACCGCGAGGAGTTCGACACGAAGGTGCAGCGCGGCCTCGACCTCTCGCCCGTGGGCGAGGTGCTCGTCGAGGAGTCGATCCTCGGCTGGAAGGAATACGAGATGGAGGTGATGCGCGACGCCGACGACAACGCCGTCGTGATCTGCTCCATCGAGAACTTCGACCCCTGCGGCGTCCACACCGGCGACTCGATCACCGTCGCCCCGGCGCTGACGCTCACCGACCGGCAGTACCAGCGGATGCGCGACGCGAGCTTCGCGGTGATCCGCGCGATCGGCGTGGAGACCGGCGGGTCCAACATCCAGTTCGCCGTGCATCCCGACACGGGCCGCCTGATCGTCATCGAGATGAATCCGCGCGTCAGCCGGTCCTCGGCGCTGGCGAGCAAGGCCACCGGCTTCCCGATCGCGAAGATCGCCGCCAAGCTCGCCGTGGGCTGGCGGCTCCACGAGCTGGCCAACGACATCACCCGCAAGACGAAGGCCT
>JAPOJV010000125.1 GCA_029978085.1 bacterium | reverse complement strand
GGTTGTCGAACTTGCTCTTGGTGCAAGAGTCGTTGACGTTGATCGCCGGGAGCTTCAGCTCGCCCGCCTCGTGCATCTGGTAGAGCCGATGCACGCCCGTCGTCGTCTCCTCGGAAAGCCCCCGGATGCCGCCGAGCAGTTCCGGATACTTCTGATGCACCATCGCCGTGAGGTCGCCGCCGTCGTCGAGGATCATGTTGAGCGGCTCGCCGTCGGGGAAGAACAGCGTCTGCTCGATGCACCAGTCGAACTCCTCGTTGTTCTGCCCCTTCCAGGCATAGACAGGGATGCCGGCCTTGGCGATCGCCGCAGCGGCATGGTCCTGGGTCGAGAAGATGTTGCAGCTGCTCCAGGTGACGTCGGCCCCGAGCTCCTTGAGCGTCTCGATGAGCACGGCCGTCTGGATCGTCATGTGGAGGCAGCCCGCGATCCGGGCTCCGGCGAGCGGCTTGGTGCGGCCATACTTCTGCCGCAGCGCCATCAGGCCGGGCATCTCGTTCTCGGCCAGCATGATCTCCTTGCGGCCCCAGTCGGCGAGCGAGAGGTCGGCAACCTTATAGGGCAGGCGGGTTTCGACGTGGGACACGAGGGGCCTCCTTGAAGTGACGGAAAGTGCACTGTGACGACGTGGACGGGGGCGGCGCGAATGCGTGCCGGCGACTGAACGCCCAAATCTTAGCCGTTCACCCCGATCTGCACAGCCGCCCCCGCGTTCGGGCCGGGAGCCCGACTCGGGAGCCCGACTTATGTAGATCGCCGGCTCGGGGGCGGTACAAGTCTCGTCGCGGGACCTCGAAGACTCGGTCCAAATGCTCCTCGAGCTTGCACCGACCCCCTCGCCTTCCCGCTTTGGTTCTCGTAGGCCCGGTCGAGGCTGAACTTGCGAGGGGCTGCCCATGCCCTGAGGGCCGGCGTATGCCGCCGAGCGCAGGCAGGATGCCGAAGCGAAGGCGGCATCCGAGCGAGCGAAGAACAGGATGTTCGTAGCGAGCGTCCGGCTCTCGGGGCATGGGCAGCCCCGACCCCACGCTGGACGTCGCGATTCCATGCCTCGGCCTTCGCGACCGATCACAGCGCAGCCAAGGCCTGACGGGCGGCGGTCACGAATGCCTGAACCTTCGCCGGGTCCTTGCGGCCCGGAGCTGATTCGACGCCGCTCGCCGTGTCGACGCCACTGGCGCGGGTGATGCGGATCGCCTCGGCTACGTTGCCGGCATCGAGGCCGCCGGCGACCGCCAGCGGGATGCCCAGTGGGGACTCGGCAGCAAGGGCCGCCCAGTCGACGCGGGCGCCGGTGCCGCCGAGCGCGCCACCGGCAGCGGTGCGGGGCACGCTGGCATCCACGATCACCATGTCGATCCGCGCCCCGGCAGCCTCGGCCGTTGCCAGCCACCGGCGGGCAGCCGCGAGGCCGTCGCTCTCGAGTCGGACGGCGCGGATGAGCTTCAGCCCAGAGAGTGCGGCCGCGGTGGCTGGCGGATCGACCGGGCCAGCGGCCCCGTCGAGGTGGCCGTGCAACTGGATGGCGTCGAGGCCGACCTCGGTGGCGACGCGGCGGATCTCCGCGGGATCAGCGCCGGCGAAGACGCCCACCTTGACCACACCTGCCGGCACGACGGCTGCCGCGGCCCGGGCCGCCGTCACGTCGAGGCAGCGGACCGACCCCGGCACGAAGTTGAAGCCGATCGCGTCGGCGCCGGCCTCGGCGACGAGTCGGGCGTCGGCGGGCGTGGTGACGCCGCAAATTTTCACCCGAAACAAATTCTTCACCCAAAACGCGCGGCTCGATTTCCGGCGGCATAGTCGGCGCCACCGGCTGTCCAGGGGCCGGATTACCGGACCGGCACAGTTTACGTCCGCGGTAGATGGTGCAGGAAGGGTTCCGCCATGGCCGAAATCATCTTCGTCACCTCGGAGGCCAGTCGCCCGATGCTCACACCCCGCCGGCACCCATCGTCCCGCCCGTTCATGGCCGCACCACGAACGCAGTTCTACCACCCGGCGAAGGCGATCGATGCCGCCCTGCACTCCGTCGAGCGGGCCATCCGGCGGGCCGAGGGTGTGGCGCTCGTGGTCGGTCCGCCGGGCTCCGGCAAGTCGCTCTTGCTCGCGAAGGTGGCCGAGCACGCCCGCGACGACTTCGACGTCGCCTTTCTCTCGGGCGCGCGAATCTGCACGCGGCGGGCGCTGTGGCAGTCGATCCTCGCAGCGATCGGCGAGCCCTACCGTGGTGACGAGGGAGAGCTGCGGATGGCCGTGGTGGAGCGGATCCGCGGCCTCGCCGCCGCGGGCTCCGGGCTCGTGCTGCTCGTCGACGAGGCCCACACACTCCCCACGCGGCTGATCGAGGAACTGCGTCTGCTCACGAATGTGCCGACGCCGCTGCCAGCCGTGCACATCGTGCTGGCGGGTTCCACGAAGCTCGAGGAACTGCTCGGCATGCCGCGGATGGAGAGCCTCGCCCAGCGGGTGGCCGTGCGGGCCTACCTGGAGCCGCTCGATCACGCCGAAACACTGGCCTACGTTCGCACCCAGACGCAGGCTGCCGGCCTCGACTGGGATCGTCTCTTCGACCCCGGCTGCGACGACGCCGTGTTCGCCGCGACCGACGGCGTGCCGCGGCTCATCAACCAGCTCTGCGACCAGGCGCTCGTGATCGCGGGCGAGGCCGGCCGCCGCGCCACCACCGCCGACATCGCCGCCGCCTGGCGGGAGATCCAGCGGCTGCCCGTGCCGGCGGCGCTCGAGCAGTCGGGTCACGCCGCCTCGCGCACGGAGCCCCCGTGCCGCCACGCCTCACCGCCGACGTCGGCTCGCGGCCCAGCCTCGCATGCGCTCGACGACGAGCCACTCGAGATGATCGAGTTCGGCGGAATCGACGAGGATCCGTTTGAAGAGGCGATGAGCGACGCCGATTCCGCGCGACAGCCAGCCGGCGTGGGCGAGATCTGGCACGGCCCCGACGTGGAGCTCGTGTTCGATGCCGGCGGCGATCCGTTCGCCGAGTTGTTCGAACACGAAGCAGAGGACACCGAGCGGGTCGCGATGCAGGGGCCCGATGGCTTCAGTGGCTGTCCACCGGTGTCGAGCCGCGAGGGCCAGGCACTTGCGAGGCTGCTCGCGTCTGTCGAGCGGCAGGCTGAAACGAGAACTGTCTCGCGACAGCCAGAGGCCCCGGTCGAGCCGCCACGGCAGCCGTCACCCGGCCGCACCCTGCCGCCGGCGAGTGAGCAGGCAGCGGCCGTGACGATCGACGACGACGCCGACATGGTGGTGATCGAGGAGGATCTCGCGGAGGCTGCATCGGCGGCACCCGCCGTGTTCGCCGTGCGGCCCGGCGATTACCGCAGCCTCTTCTCCCGCCTCCGCCGCGGCAGCCGCTGAGTGTGGGCGAGTCACGCCGTGACTTGCTTTCCGGTGTGGGCGAGTCACGCCGTGACTTGCTTTCCGGTGTGGGCGAGTCACGCCGTGACTTGCTTTTGCCGGTCACGGAGTGACCGGGCTACAGAAAAAGCCCGCCGGGCCATGAACGCCCCGGCGGGCTTGCCTACAGATTTCGAGAAGGCGACTCGTCAGAAGCCGACGTACGTGACGAGGATGTCGCCGCACTTCTGGAAGCGGACGATCACCGAGCAGCCGCAGCCGTAGTCATACCGCACCTGGCCGCAGCCCAGCAGCGTGCACCGCGACGTCTCGCAGGGGCAGCCTTGGCAGCAGGCCGGCAGGCAGACCGGCACGTTCACCGTGCAGCAGGTCTCGGGGCTCGTCGGGGTGAGCACGGTCTCGTAGGTCGGCTCCGGGCAGCAGCCGCCGGCGTGCTTGTGCCGGTGGGCATGCTTGTGGTGGTACTTGATGCACGGGTTCGTCGGGCAGCAGGTCACGGCGCCGCAGTCGGGCTCGCAGCCGCACGAGGGATCGATGGCACAGGCCGGCTCGAATGCCGAGCAGCCGGGCTCGACGGCGGCACAACCGGGCTCGCAGCGATGACGGTGACCGAAACCGGCGTCGGCGACGGCGAACGTGAACAGGGTGGCGGCAGCGGCCACACAAAAAGAGAGACGGTTCATGGAGAGAGACTCCGAGCGACAGGAAGGGACCGACGCATCCAAGGCGTGATGCGGTCGGTGGAGCCGCGGGGCGGACGC
This sequence comes from bacterium, assembly GCA_029978085.1. GTDB lineage: Bacteria > Planctomycetota > Planctomycetia > Pirellulales > UBA1268 > QWPN01. Next base: position 5,107 of record JAPOJV010000125.1, on the reverse strand, counting down.
GACTCCACCTGAACAGTGGCACACGCTTTCGGCGTGTCAAGAAAAACGCCGGCCAGAGACCGGTCGTGCCGGTTATGCCAGCATCTGGCGGAACCGGCCGAACAAATAGGCCGAGTCGTGCGGCCCCGCCGCCGCCTCGGGGTGGTACTGCACGCTGGCGGCCGGGGCCGACCGGTGCCGCAGTCCCTCGATCGTGCCGTCGTTCAGGTTGCGGTGCGTCACCTCCAGCTCGGCCGGCAGTGACGCCTCGTCCACCGCGAAGCCGTGATTCTGCGACGTGATCTCCACCTTGCCGGTGGTGAGGTCCATCACGGGCTGGTTGGCGCCGCGATGGCCGAACTTGAGCTTGAACGTCTTCGCCCCGCAGGCGAGCGCGAGGAGTTGGTGCCCGAGGCAGATGCCGAACATCGGCACGCGACCGACGAGTCCGCGGACGGTCTCCACGCACGACGTGAGCACCTCGGGATCACCGGGGCCGTTCGAGAGGAACACACCGTCGGGCTTGTGTGCGAGCACGTCGGCAGCCGACGCGCGGCCCGGCAGCACGGTGACGCGGCAGCCGGTGCTCGCCAGATGCCGCGCGATGTTCCACTTCATGCCGTAGTCGAGGGCGACCACGTGCTTCGCCACGCCGAAGGCCGGCGCCGCGGGCATCACGCCCCCTTCGGTCGGCTGCGGCAGCGGCTCGGCCCAGGCGTCGAGCGGTTCGCTCCAGGCCCGCTCCGCCTCGGGCATCACTTCGCTCACGAGGTCGCGGCCCACGAGCGCAGGGGCCGACCGGGCCATCTCCACGAGTTTCGCGGCATCGAGAATCTCGCTCGAGAGCACGGCCGTCATCGCGCCGCGAATCCGCAGCCGGCGGACGAGCGCCCGCGTGTCGATGCCGGTGAGCCCCACGACGCCCGCCCGCGCGAGGTAGTCGCCGAGCGTGCCGGTCGCCGTGAAGTTGCTGGCGACCCGGCTCGCCTCGCGGACCACGAAGCCGGCCATCTGGAGTTTTCCACTCTCGACGTCGGCCTCGTTGACGCCGTAGTTGCCGATCTGCGGCGCCGTCATCGTGAGGATCTGGCCGCGGTACGAGGGGTCGGTGAGGATCTCCTGATAGCCGGTCATCGACGTGTTGAAGCACGCCTCGCCCGATACGGTGCCGGTGGCACCGAACGACTCACCGACATAGACCGTTCCGTCCTCGAGTGCCAGCGCCGCACGTGCCATGAGGTCCTCCAGTTCGCAATGGGCCTCATCTTAACAGAGGACTCAAGGTCTCAAGTGGGCGCGGCGGTGTGGGCGAGTCACGCCGTGACTTGCTTGCCGGTGTGGGCGAGTCACGCCGTGACTTGCTTTCCGGTGTGGGCGAGTCACGCCGTGACTTGCTTTCCGGTCACGGCGTGACCGGGCTACTTTTCCGGCGTGACCGGGCTACTTGGCGTCGGCGTGGCCGTGACGAGCACGTCCTGTGGGTTCTCCACGAGCACGAGGCCGCGGAACCGCACCTCCTGCGGCACCTTGTTGGAGTGCAGTTGCAGGCCGAGCGGTCCTTCGCCGCAGAACTCCGGCTTGGGGTCGGTCCAGTCCAGCACTTCCTGGCCGTTCACCGCGAACCGGATCCGGCTGCCGATGGCGAGGATTTCCATCTGGTTCCAGTCGTGCTGCCGGCCCGCCTGTTTCGCCCGGCCCTGCTGATCGCCACTGATGCCGTTGCGGCGGTAGAGATCCCACAGGCCCCAGCCCGACGGAAACATCACGAGATGGCCCTGGTAGCTCGACGCCTCGCCATCCTTCTCGAACTTCTTCCCCCAGATCGCCACTCCGGAGTGCATCTCGCTCGTCACGAGCTTGCCCTCGAACAGGAGCCGGAAGTTGCGATACGGCTTCGTCGTGAGCAGATACGTGCTCACCTTCGGGGCGTTCTCGGCCGTGTTCTTGCCGACGATCTCGGCTCCCTCGATCGACCAGTAGGGATCGACATGCCCCTCCCAGCCGGTGAAGTCGCGGCCGTTGAACAGCCGCACGGCCTTCGCCTGCTCCTCGGCAGGCAGCGTCACGCCCGACGCCCAGTCGCTGGCAGCCGCCGTCTCGCCGGGCGTCGTCTCGAGGCCGGCCGCGGGCGTGCCGTCGTCGTCGAGCTTGCCGGCCGCCCAGAGCGTGCCGCGGGTGAGGAGGTCGAGAAACTCCGGCAGCTTCACGGTGTCGGTGTAGTGGCCGATCGTCGTGCCGAACACCCGCGTGCCGTGGTAATCGTTGGTCCAGACGACCGTCTGATTGCTCTTCCGCTCCCGGCACATCGCCTCGGCGAGCGGCTTCGCCGTCGGAAACAGCTTGTCGCAGAAATAGAGTTCTTCCTTCGGCAGCTTCCACTCCTTCGGCAGCCCTTTGAGGATCGGATGGTCGGCGATGAGCGTAGCCGTGTAGTCGTAGTGGGCACCGTGGCCAGGCGACTTGATGCCGCACAGCTCGAACCAGTCTTCCGTGCCCGTGCGGTAGCAGTGCATCGCGCAGTGCATCATGACCGCGGGCACGCCCTTCTTGTGCTCGGTGATGATCCCCTTCACGAAGTCGAGGTCCTTCACATTCGCAAAGCACTCGTTGTGGAAGACGACGTCGTAGCCTTTCGCCCAGTCAGGCTTCGAGTAGATCGACACCTTGTGGTCGGTGCTCGCGCCCCCTTCATGCACCACGGTCACCTTGACGCGGGCCCGCTGGGCCATGCCATCGGCGATCACCTTCTTCTGCCCCTCGTAGTCATGGCAACAGCCGCCGGTGACGTAAAGCACCTCGAGCGGCTTGCCGGCCTCGGCGGCGAGAGTGACGGCACCCGGGCCAGCGACACACAGGGCGACGAATCCAACTGCAAGCAGCGGGCGATACGACCGCATGAATGACTCCTCAGGGGGAGCCGGAGGATACCACGAGCTTCGCGATCCGCCGCCCCGGCGACGACAGCGGCAGCGCGGCGAGCTGCCGCGGCGTCACCCACCGCTGTGCGGCAGACCCGGCGCCGGCCGCCGCGGCCCGGGCGACGACCGTGCACGTCACCTTGTGGTGCGTGACGGTGTAGCTGACCATGCCGAGCCTCGATCCGCGGCTGCGAGCCGCATGCGGCTCGCGGGGAAAGTCCCACAGCCCCTCCCACCACTCGCCGGCGCCACGCCGCTCGATGAGCACGCGGCCGCCGCGCCACATGACGACCGCCGTCTCGCGAACGATCGTGGCCGTTCGCCGCGGCGCCGCGGCGGGAATCGCGGCCGTGCGGCCCGTGCGGTGCGCCACACACACGTCCGCAAGCGGGCACCGCGAGCAGAGCGGCCGGTCGGGCGTGCAGATCATCGCGCCCAAGTCCATCACCGCCTGATTGAACCGGCCGGCACCGCGCCGCGGCACGAGTCGCTCAGCGACCTCCCAGATCGGCTCGTCGCCCGCCGTGCCGCCGAGCGGCCGGTCGTGGCCGACGAGCCGCGCGAATACGCGACGTGAATTCGCCTCGACGATCGGTGCGGACACATCGAAGGCGATCGACGCGATCGCCCCCGCGGTGTAGCGGCCGATCCCGGGCAGCGCCATCAGGCCCGCGACCGTCCGCGGAAACTCGCCGTCGTGATCCGCGACGAGCCGCCGCGCCGCCGCGTGCAGCTGACGGGCCCGCCGGTAGTAGCCGAGCCCCTCCCAGCGCCGAAGCACGTCGTGCTCGCGGGCCGCCGCCAACTCGTGCACCGTCGGAAACCGCTCGACGAACCTCACGAAATACTCCCGCACCCGCTCCACCTGCGTCTGCTGGAGCATGATCTCGCTCACCCACACCCGGTAGGGATCGGCCGACCCCCGCCAGGGCAGGTCACGCTTCGCGCGGGCATACCACTTCAGCAGCGGCCGGGCGATCGCCGGCGGGGCGACGGACGCGGCAGCCCGGTCCCGCCTCCGCCGCTTCTGTGCCGGCACCTGCCTGCCCACCTGCTGCCTCTTGCAATCGGGTTTTCCGTGGGTTCCAACGGGGGCGAGTGTAGCCGCCCGTTTCGAGCCGTCTTCCCCATGTCCACCCCCTCGCCCCGTCGATCAGGCCGCGACAAGCTCCGCGTCGAGCGGCGGGATCTGCCCGACGGACCGCAGTGGGAAGTCGTGCAGCCGCGATGCGGGCGGCGGCGGCGGGAAGACATCGAAGAAGTGGAGGCGATGGTCGAGGCGGGCGAGACCGAGATCGCCCGCGACGAACTCGTCTGGCTGCTCTCGGAGTGCCCCGACTTTCTCGAGGGGCACGTGCAGCTCGGACTCATTGCCCTGGAAGAAGACGACCCGAAACTGGCCCGCGGCCATTTCGGGCGGGCCTACGAGCTCTGCTGCCGCGCCCTCGACGCAGCCGGCAGCCCGCAGCCGCTCCCCTACGCGCTCGCAGGCAACAAGCCCTTCTTCGAGGCGGCGAAGGGGCTCGTGCACTGCCTCATCGACACGGGCCGCCGCAAGACGGCCCAGGAAGTCTGCGACCGCATTCGACCGCTCGACCCCTCCGACCCGCTCGGCATCCAGCGGCTCGTGGCCCGGTGATCCCATGACGACATCCCAGCCCGGCCGGTTCATCGCGCTCGACGGCATCGACGGCTCGGGCAAGTCGTCGCAGATCGGCCCGCTCGTCGAGTGGCTCAGATCGCGTGGCCATGCGGTGACCACCTGCCGTGATCCGGGCTCGACGGCGACGGGCGATGCGATCCGCGGCATCCTGCTGGACCGCCATGACCTGCAGCTCGCGCCGACGGCGGAGATGTTCCTCTATATGGCAGCGCGGGCGCAGCTCGTGGCCGAGGTCGTGGGGCCGTCGCTCGCCCGCGGCGAGTGGGTCGTCTCCGACCGCTACCTCCTGGCCAACATCGTCTACCAGGGGCACGCGGGCGGGCTCGACCCCGATACGATCCGCCGCGTGGGCGGCATCGCGACCGGTGGCCTGATGCCCGACCTCGTGCTCCTGCTCGACGTCGACTTGGAGACGGCCGCCCGCCGGCTCGACCGGCCGCTCGACAAACTGGAGAATCGAGGCGACGGCTATCGGCAGCGACTGCGGTCAGGCTATCTCGCCGAGGCTGCCGCCGCCCCCGATCGCATCGTGGTGATCGACGCGACG
>JAPOJV010000091.1 GCA_029978085.1 bacterium | reverse complement strand
GTGGAGGGCACGGTCGTGCCGACGTGGAAGGCGGTGCCGGAGGCGGTGCTGCTGCCCCGGGTGTCGTCGGCCGCGGGGGAGCAGGCGGAGGTCAGGCTGTTCACGTTCGGCTCGCAGCCGCCGGAGGTCGAGCGGCTGTCTGTCGAGCATGCCCAGGCCAGCCAGTTTTTCTCGCTTGCCTCGTCGCCCCTTTCTGCCGCCGACGTGGCGGCGGAGCCCGGCGCCACGGGAGGCCTGCTGCTCACGCTCGTCATCCGCCCGGGACTGCCGCTCGGTCCGCTACGGACGTCGATCGACGCGGTCCTCCGGCTTCCCGAAGAAGTGGCCGTTTCGGTGCCAGTGGAGGCAACCATTGGAGGCGATCTTGTGCTCGCCGGGGCGGCATGGGATTCCTCCCGGCAGGCGCTCCTGCTGGGGACGGTCTCCGGCCGGAAGGGCCTGCGCACGCAGCTGTTCATCACCGCCCGCGGCCCCCACCGCGACCGCGTGAGGCCGGTGGTGCGCGAGGTCGTGCCCGACTCGCTCGACATCGCGATTGGTGAGCCCATGCCGATCGGCGAAGGTGGTGCCGTGCGGATTCCGATGGCGGTGGTCATTCCGGCCGGCAGCCGGGCGGCGAATCACCTCTGTTCGGAGCAGGGACCGGCCGGCAGGATCGTGCTCGACACAGGCCATCCCGACTCACCGACGCTCACCATCCCCGTGTGTGTGGCCATCGGCCCCTGACGCTATGCCAATCACCGTGCTCCGTCTCGCCCGCCTGAATGTCCACGTCGTGACCTTGGCCGCCTTGGCTGCGGTGGCAGTGCCCGTCGTGTGCGGCGCTGCGGCCCCTGAACGCGGCGCTGGTGTGGACGACGCAGTCGTGGTGAAGTTTCAGGACCGCAACGGTCGGATCTTCACCGACTGGGAGGCGCCGAAGGCCGTGCTCGTGATCACGGGCGAACTCGACGGCTACATCGAGCCCTGCGGCTGCACGGGCAAGGAAAACCAGAAAGGAGGTTTGAGCCGCCGGCAGAACTTCCTGCGGGCGATCTCGGCCGCCGGCTGGCCCCTGATGGCGGTGGACCTCGGAGGCCAGGTGAAGCGGTTCGGCCGCCAGACCGAGGCGAAGTTCCAGTCGATCGTCGACGGCCTGCGGGCCATGAAGTATGCCGCGGTCGGCTTCGGCCCCGGTGATCTGCGGCTGCCGGCCGAGGAACTCGTCGCCGCGGTGGCCCAAGTGGGAGACGAGCCGACGCCGTTCATCGGCGGCAACGTCGGGCTGCTCGGCATCGACGCCGGCATCACGCCACGGTTTCGAGTCACGGAGGTTGGCGGCCTGAAGATCGGCGTGACGAGCATCCTCGGTGACAAGGAGGCCTCCCAGTTCCGCAATCCCGACATCGAGGTGGTGCCCGCCGCAACGGCGCTGGCAGAACTCGCGCCGAAGCTCGCCGCCGAAAAATGCGACCACCAGATCCTGCTCGCTTGGATGTCCCCCGAGGAGTCGGCAGCCCTCGCGGCGGCCCATCCACAATTCGACATCGTGGTGACGCACGGCGGTGCCGACGAGCCGCCGCTCGAGCCTCGCCGCCTGCCCGGCGGCGGCCTGCTCGTCGAGCTCGGCCACAAGGGGATGTTCGCCGTGGCGGTCGGCTTCTTCGCCGATCCGAAGCGGCCCGTGCGGACGCAGCGGGTGCCGCTCGATGCCCGCTGGGGTGAGTCGGAAGACATGATCGCACTCCTGGCCACCTACCAGACGAAGCTCGAGACGCTCGGCTTCCAGGGACTCGGGCTGACGCCGATTCGCCACCCCTCGGGCCGCCGGTTCGCCGGCAGCGCCGCCTGTGCCGACTGCCACAAGCACGCCTTCGAGGTCTGGGAAAACACGCCGCACGCCACGGCGCTCACGACGCTCGAGGAGCAGAAGCCTCGTCGCGACGGCGACCCGGAGTGCCTCTCCTGCCACGTGGTGGGCTGGGCGCCGCAGCGGTTCGAGCCGTTCGAAGGGGGCTTCGCGGGCATGGCTACCACGCCCCACCTCGCCCATCAGGGCTGCGAAAACTGCCACGGCCCGGCCGCGGCCCACACCGCCGTCGAGCGGGGTGACGTGCGGGCCAGTACCGCCGAACGCGACCGCCTCCGCCAGGAGCTCGTGCTCACGCTGGCCACTCCCGAAGGCAAGCAGAAGGCGATCAACAACTGCCTCGAGTGCCACGACCTCGACAACAGCCCGCAGTTCGACTTCGACGAATACTGGCCCCAGGTCGAACACAACGACCCCGAGAAGCCCGCCGCTGCCACTGACGCGAAGGCAGCGGTCACGGCGCCCGGCCCATGAACCGCGGCTGCACTGGTTCGGCCGGCGGTGACGTGCTCGCCGCCGGCGGATTTTGACGTCGCATGCTCAACTGATGTGGTGCGCCAACTCTGGCAGTCAAAATTCACCGGACGGCTGCGCGGCGTCCCCGACCGACCTCCTCACGATCTGGAGTCGAGGTTCCACAATGCCTCTCCGCTGCGCGACGAATGCGTGACTCGATACTCGATCGTGAGGAGGACGGTCGGTGAGACCGGAGGAGGAGCGCAGGGATATCCGTAGCTCTGTGCGTGCCACCGGGTACACGGGCGGCGGGAGGAATCCCGAAGCGACGACGGAGCGTCTCACCGCCGGCCGAACCAATGCGGCCCAGTGTCATTGCCCACTGTTCGTCGTGGAAGTGAGATGCGGGGCGGACGGCGTCAGCCGAGCTGGGCCATTGCCGCTTCGGGGATGTTGAAGTTCGCAGCCACCGACTGGACGTCGTCGTGGTCGTCGAGCCGCTCCATCAGGTCGAGCACCTTGCGGGCGGCGTCGACGTCTTCCACGTCCACCGAGTTGGTCGGAATCCGCACGATCTCGTTCGACTCGACCGCGACTCCGGCCTTGCCGAGGGCATCGATCACGGCCGCCATCACGGTCGGCTCACAGGTGATTTCCCAGCGGTCGCCGGCGAGCTTCACGTCGTCGGCACCGGCCTCCAGTGCGAGCTCCATGAGCCGATCCTCGTCGCAGGCCGGCTGCGGGACGCGGACGAGGCCCTTCCGCAGGAAGAGGTAGGCGACGCAGCCGGTGCCGCCGAGCTTTCCGCCGCACATCTCGAAGATCTTGCGGATCTCGGGAGCGGTGCGGTTCTTGTTGTCGGTGAGAATCTCGCAGAGCACGGCGACGCCGCCCGCGCCGTAGCCCTCGTAGAGCGACTCCTCGAGATCGCCCCCCTTGAATTCACCGGTGCCCGTCTTGATCGCCCGCTGGATGTTGTCCTTGGGCATGCTCACGGCCTTGGCCGCGTCGATGGCGTAGCGGAGCCGCAGATTGGCATCGGGGTCGGGGCCGCCATGCTTCGCGGCCACGATGATCGCCTTGGCGAGCTTGCTCCAGAGCTTGCCCCGCTTGGCGTCGATGAGCGATTTCTTGCGGGCGATGTTCGCCCAATGGGAATGTCCGGCCATGGGTGTGGAATCAGCGAGGCTTCTTCTTGGTCAGTTCCTGCGAGTGCCGCTTGGCATCGGCTGCCTTGGCGGGCGGGGCGGGCCGCTTGGGGCTCGCCGCTGCGGCAGGCTTCGCGGGGGGCTGCGGCGGGGCTGCCGCCGCGGGCGGCTTGCCCATGTTGGGCTTCACGACGAATGGCTTGGGGCCCGGCTTGCCGCTGGCCGTTTTCCCGTCGGCGGTTCGCTTCGGGCCCGAGCCCGGAGGGGGCAGTGGCGTCTTGCCGGCGGGCCGCGCGGCGGCCTGCGGCCCCGCAGGCCGATGCGCCTCGGCGGAGGCCCGGGCTGCTTCGGCGGCCTTTTGGCCCTCCTTCGTCGCAGCCGGCGCGGGAGGATTCGGAGCCGGGAGCGGCTCGCCGCGCTTCGGGAAGCGGTCCTTCGCCACGGGGTTGACCGCCTGGAGGATCTTCTTGACGGTCGCGCCGTGAAGGTTCGTCAGGCACTCGATACCGAACTGGTGGAGCAGCGAGTTGAACTCGGCAGCCGCCTTCTTCGGGATCAGCTTCTCCAGGCCCGTGACCTTGCCGGAATCGTACTCCTCTTGGCTGATCATCCCGCAGAGATAGAGCGCCGCCAACGCGCCATGATCGAGCGGGATCATGTGGGCCCCGAGGGAGGTCGAGGCGACGTAGTGCACCACGAACGGTGAAATACCGTGCAGCGATTCGAGCGTCTTGAGGCCGTGGGCCAGGGAGTGCTTCTTGGCCTGGTCGAGGGAGAACGTGTACGACGACTCGAACACGCTCTGGAGTGCCCGCCGCAGGGCGAGTGCGGCCCGCGGCGGATCCGGGAGGTCGTGAAGCACCTCGGCCAGCTCGGCGACGGTGGTCACCCGGATCTCGTTGAGATCGAAGGCCCCCGCAACCAGGCGTGCCAGGGCCTTCTCCGCGATGTCGGACGGTGCGTTCTCCAGGCAGCAGGCGAAGAGCACCTGGTCGAGCACCGACCGGGTGGTTACCGGAGCCACGGGCTTGTACTGCGACTTCAGCGCCTTCACGAGCTTCGGCATGAGCACCGAGCGGGCCGGCTGTTTGACGGGCGGCGGTGCGGGGGGCTCGGGCTTTGCCGGCGCGGGCTTGGCGGCAGCCGCAGGCTTGACCGACTTGGGCGCAGGCTTGCCCGCCGGTTTGACGGCGGATGCCTTCGGGGGAGGAGACTTGCCCGAACCTGGTTTGCCCGCATGCGGGCGCTTCGCTGCGCTCATGAGTCGTTCCGATCGTCTTCCTGGTCGGAGGGGAGGTCTGTTTCGGCGGGCGCCGGCAGCACGCTGCCGAGCACCCGGGCGATTTCCAACGAATGCTTCACGCCGCCGTCGAGTTCGAATCGCAGGCGGGGTGTGTAGCGGGTTTCGATCTTGTCGGCGATCTGCGCCTGGAGGAATCCGGCGCTGTTCGCCAGGCCGCGGAGGGCCAGTTGCTGCTGAGCGGGCGTGCCCATCACGGAGACGTGCACGGTTGCATTCCGCATGTCGGGGGCCATTTCGACGCGGGTCACGGTCACGCCGCGGACCCGCGGATCACGCACCTGGGCCAGGATTGCCATGCTGACAACCTCACGCACCGCGGCGGCAGCCTTGAGCAGTCGGCGAGCGCTCACGAGAGGGTGCGTGCGACTTCCTCGATCCGATAGCACTCGAGGATGTCGCCCTCCTTCACGTCGTTGAATCCCGCCAGCTTGATGCCGCACTCCAGGCCGTCACGAACCTCGCGGGCGTCGTCCTTCTCCCGCTTGAGCGACTCGATGCCGTATTCGCCGATCACGCGGCTGTCGCGGATCACTCGCATCCGGCCGTTGCGGGCGATGATGCCGGCGATCACGCGGCAGCCGGCGATGACGCCGAGCCGGCTGATGCTGAACGTCCTCTGCACGACCGCCCGACCGAGATCGGTCTCCCGCTTCTCGGGAGCCAGCATGCCCTCCAACGCCTTCTTCAGGTCGTCGGTCACCTGATAGATGATGTCATAGCGGCGCACCTGCACGCCTCGATCCTCGGCCAGCGACCGGGCCCGCTCGTCGGGCACGACGTTGAAGCCGATGATCACGGCGTCGGACGCATCCGCCAATTGCACGTCGGCCTCGGTGATGCCGCCGACGGTCGCCTGCAGCACCCGGATCTTGACCTCGGGATGATCGAGCTTCTGCAATTCCTTGAGAATGGCCTCGATCGACCCGCGGACGTCGGCCCGCAGGATCAGGTTGAGCGTGGGGGCCTTCTGCGTGCCGAGGCGATCGGCGAGGTTCTCGAGCGTCACGTGCACAGGAGCGCTCGAGAGCGTGCTGTGGCGACTGATGTCCATTCGCTTGGCCGCGACTTCCCGGGCCTTGGCGATCGAGTCGACCTCCTGGAACCGGGCGCCTGCACCGGGGGGCACGTCGAGGCCGGTGACGAACACGGGCATCCCCGGGCCGGCCTCCGTGACCTTGCGACGCGTAAGCGTGTTCATCATCGCCTTCACGTGACCGGTGGCCTCGCCGCAGACCAAGGCGTCGCCGACGTTGAGGGTGCCTTTCTGCACCAGCAGCGTGGCCACGACGCCGCGGCCCTCGTGAATCGACGCATCGAGGCAGACGCCGGCCGCGCCACGATCCGGATTGGCCCGTAGGTCGTGGAGCTCCGCGATCGTGAGCAGCGTGTCGAGCAGCTGATCCATGCCTTCGCCGGTGACCGCGCTGGTCTTCACGACCTCGGTCTCACCGCCCCACTCGGTGGGCAAGAGCTCGTTGGCCGCGAGCTGCTGGTACACCCGCTGGACGTCGGCTCCCGGCAGGTCGATCTTGTTGATGCAGGCCACGATCGGCACGCCGGCAGCCCGGGCGTGGCTGATCGCCTCTTCCGTCTGGGGCATGATCCCGTCGTCGGCGGCGACCACGATGACGGCGCAGTCGGTGACATTGGCACCGCGGGCCCGCATCTGCGTGAACGCCTCGTGGCCCGGCGTGTCGACGAACGTGATCGACTTGCCGTTGCGATCGACCGAGTAGGCCCGGATGTGCTGCGTGATGCCGCCGCTTTCGCGGGCGGCCACGTCGATGCCAAGCAGGCGATCGAGGAGCGACGTCTTCCCGTGGTCGACGTGGCCCAGGAACGTGACGACCGGCGGTCGCGGAAGCCGCAGCGCCGGATCCTCGTCGACGGCGTCGAAGCCGGCGAGCAGTTCCTTCTCCAGATCCTCGGCCGTCTTGATGTCGAGCTGCACGCCGAACTCGGCGGCCAGGAGCTCCACGGTATCGCGGTCGAGCATGGTGGCCATGCTCGGCATCGACTCCATGCCGAAGGTGAGCAGCTTCTTGAGCACGTCGCTCGCCGAGAGGCCGATCGCCTCCGAGAACGCCCGCACGTTGCACGGCACCTGAATCGAGGCACTGGTCTTTCGTGGGGCCGCCGTCGAGATGCCGCTTCCCTTCCGCGGCCGAACGCCACGCCGCCGTCGCAGGCCGCCGTCATCGTCACCCATCCCGCGGCCGTCGGGCACCCGTTTTCGGCTGAGCTGCCGCAACTCGCGGCCGCCGAGCACGTCTTCCTTGCCCGCGCCCCCCTTCGACGGTGTGCGGCGGGGCCGAACGCCTGGCTCCATCGGGGGCGGCACGGGCGCAGCACCGGCGCCGCCACGCAGCAGACCGCTGGTGCGGGCCCGCAGGCCTTCCTGCTGCCGCTGCTGTTCGTGCTTCCGCATGTGGTCGGCCAACGGCTTGGCGCCGCCCGCCTTGGCACTGCGGATCGCATCGAGCGGAAGCTTCACGTCGGGCTTCTGTGCCACGGGCTCCTGCGGGCCTCGGGCCACCGGAGGCCGCGAGGCAGCCGGCATGGGGGCCAGCTTGAAGGCGGGGCGAGGAACCGGCTTCGCGCCATCACCGCCACCGGGGCGAACCGCAGGTCGCGGCCGCTGCTCTGCCGGCTTCGGCGGGGCGATCTCCGGCGGCTTCGGCTTGCCGGCCACGCCGGCCGGGGCGATGTAGTCTTCCTTCCGCAGTGCAGCAGGAGCAGCGGGGGCGGCCGGCTTGGCCACCGGGGCGGCTGCCGCCGGGCGAACCGGGGCAGGAGCAGGCCGTTCAGCGGGCCGCGACCGATTCGCGATGAACTCGCGAAGCTTCGCGACCTCCTCGTCGGTCATGCTGGCGAGCGCCGATCCCTTGTCCTGGATGCCGGCGCGGGTGCACAGCTCGACCAGCTCTTTGCTGTCGATCTTCAGTTCTTTCGCCAGCGTGTAGATCCGAACCGCCACGCAACCCTCTCTTTAGTGCCGGACACCGCCGGCTGCATCGCTTCGCCGGCCCGCGCCGGCTGTCGTTACCCGTTTCGGAAGGTGTTCGCACCGACCTCATGCTGTGTTGACCGGCCATCACGATTCGCCAGCCGCTGCGCCATCCGCGGCCTCGACTTCTGCGGTCGCCGCCTGGCTCGCAGCCAGGGCGTCGGCGGCGTCGGCATCGGCCGTCGCCTTCGCGATCCGCTCCTGCTCACGCTGCTTCCGGCGCTCGTCGGCAGCGGCGACTTCGGCCATGGCCGCACGCTTCTCCGCCTCCGCTACGATCGCATCGACCGCCTCGGCGGACAAGCCGCCCATCTCCATCAAATCCTCGGGCTCGATCACCGAGAGGTCGTCGTAGGAGAGGAAGCCCTCGCCGACCAGCCGCTCGGCAACCGACTCGTCGAGGCCTTCGATCGACGAATAGCCCGCGATTGCCCGCTCGATCTGCTGATCAAGCTCTTCGCGGGTCATGATCTCGATGTCCCAGCCGCAGAGCTTGCTCGCCAGTCGCACGTTTTGGCCACGGCGGCCGATCGCGAGCGACAGTTGGTCCTCCCGCACGAGCACGATGCCGCGGCCGAGCATCTGACAGAGGATCACCTCGTCGACCTCGGCCGGCTGCAGGGCGTTGGGCACGAGCACCTGAAGGTCGTCGCTCCAGCGGACGATATCGATCCGCTCGCCACCGAGCTCTTCGACGATGTTCTTGATGCGGTTTCCACGCACCCCGACGCAGGCGCCGACGCAGTCGATCCGGTTGTCGGAACTGATCACCGCGACCTTGCTGCGATAGCCGGGCTCCCGAGAGATCGCACGGATTTCGATGACGCCGTCGGCGATCTCGGGAATCTCCTGCTCGAAGAGCCGCTGCACGAGTTGCGGGCGAATTCGCGAGAGAATGATCTTCACCCGGCTGCCGACCTTCCGCACCTCGAAGATCGTGGCGCGAATCCGCTCGTTGGGATGGTAGCTCTCGCCGGGAATCTGCTCGCTGCGGGGCAGGATGGCCTCGGTCGCGCCAAGCGTGACCGTGGCTGTCGCCCCTTCGAAGCGGCTGACGACGCCCGACACCATCTGGCCGATCTGCTCTTCGAACTCGTCGTGGATCGCGTCCCGCTCGGCTTCGCGGATCTTCTGGATGATGACCTGCTTGGCCGTCTGGGCGCCGATGCGGCCCGAAAGCTCCGCGGTGTCGATCGTCTGGCCGGCGTGCTGACCGGTGACGCGGCCGTTGTCGCGGTCGATCTCGATCCGGATGTCGGCTTCCTCGCCGTACTGCCGGGCTAAGGCCGTAACGAGCGCCGACTCGATCGCCTGGAACACGATCTCTTTGTCAATGTTCTTGTCGCGGTGGATCGCGTCGACGATGCGAAGAATTTCTTCGGGCTTCATGGTGTTCTCGGCGGTCGCCTCGGGATGGTGCTGCCGGCACAGCCGACGCCACATCACGAAATGGACGCCGAAACACCCCGGGCGAATACCCGAGCCGAGGGGCTCGGATCCGCGCGACGCATTTGGAACAGACTCCGCAAACCAGCAGCCGGGAATCCCGATGCAATCCGCAAAACTACGGGCGTGAGGCTGGATTGTCAAGGAGCCCGGGCCGCAGCCGTCACCGCCACGCCCGGATGGCCACGGCGCTCGACTGGCCCTGGGGCGTGACTGACGCCGACACGAACAGATTGCCGGCGGGGTCGCCGGCACGGGCCGGACGGATCGGGCATTCGGCGTCGGGCGTCTCGAAGTTCAGAAGCGGAAACAATTCGCCGCGGCCCAGGGCCAGCAGGCTGGCGATGCACTCCGTGAGGCCGCTGCCGGCGCCGAGATTGCCGAAGTGGCTCTTGGCGGCGACCGTCGGCACCCGGCCGGCGGCATCTCCGAGCACGTCCCGCCAGGCGGCAGCCTCTTCGCGGTCGCCGACCCGGGTGCTCACCCCATGGGCATGCACGTGGCCAATGTCTCCAGTCTGCCCTCCCGCCATCTCGACGGCCTTGCCGATCGCATGGGCGAGCGCCTGCCGACGTCGCCCGGTGCCGCCCGGCTCGGTCGCACAGCGGGCGGCATGCCCAACCACCTCGCCATAGATCCGGGCACCCCGCCGCTCGGCATGCGACAGCTCCTCGAGGATCAGCACGGCAGCCCCTTCGCCGAGCACCATGCCCGACCGCCGGGCATCGAACGGGCGACTCCAGTGGGCGGGGTCGCCGTCGCCGTAGGCCACCTGTTCGGTCTGCAGGGCGTGGACGGTCTTCATGGGGTGCACGCGGGTGCCGGTGGCCCCTGCCACCATGATGTCGGCCGCGCCACGCTGGATGGTGACCGTGGCCTCACCCACGGCGAGATGGCCGCTTGCCTCGCGGACGGTGAGCGAGTTGCTCGGCCCGCGGAGGTCGTTGTAGATCGCGATGTGGCTGGCGGGCATGTTGGGGAGATACTTGAGCAGCCAGAGCGGCGTGAGCTGCGGCATGCCGTCGCTCGCCCAGCGGTCGAACTCGAACCGGCCGTCGGCGCCCCGGCAGCGGGCGACGCTCGCCGTGAAGTCGTCTGGAAGCGTGAGCATGTAGTCGGAGCCGAACACGCAGCCGAACCGCTCGGGGGCATGGTGCTCGCGGGCGGCCGCGTCGTGCAGGGCCCGCTGGGCGGCCGCCACGGCCATCTGGCTCTCGCGGCACATCACCTTGAGGCCTTTGCGAATCGCCTTCTTCTGCTCGCCCTCCAGCGGCCCGAAGTTGTCGATCTCACCGGTGAAGCACCGGGCTTCCGCCGCATGATGCAGCGGCAGGCCGGCTGAGGAAAACGACTCGATCGGCTGCACCGCGCTGACCCCCGCGGCGAGGCCGTTCCAGACATCTTCGGTCGTCAGTCCGAGCGGGCAGACGACGCCCATGCCCGTGATCACCACCCGCCGTTGTGCAGCACCACGCATCAGTCACCAGATTCCTGTCAGTCGGTCGTACCCGTTCGACGCCATGCCCGTGACACCCCTCAGGGACCGCCACGCAGCCGTGGCTCCACGATGATCGCGACATCCCGCCGGCGGGCGTCGGGCACCAGGGCCGCCACCGGCGTATTCTGCGCAGGCACCGGCCAGGGAACCAACCCGATTCCCACGAGCAGCGCCTGCGCCGCCGGCCAGCGAAACCGTTCGCCGATTCTGACGGCCGCCACCTGCGGCACCTCCACCTGCACGCGGCCCGCCCCCGCGGCCGGCGCCGGCAGTGGTACGGCGGCCATTTTCTCGACGAGATCGATCCTGCACCGGAGGACGGCGTCGACGAGACTGCCGTCACGCGAGAGGAGGGGATGCACGTCGAGGAGAAACCCTTCGTCGCAGGCGGCGTTCTGCATCTGCCACCCCGGCCAAGCGTCGGGCCGCATCGCGATGTCCTGCACATACGGGAGTTTCCGGCCTCCGGCGAGCACGGCGGGCAGTCCGTTGCCGGCGAGCACCGCCCCGGTGGGCAATTCCTGGCAATCGCTCCGCGCCCGTAGCCGGCCCAGGAGCACCGCCGCATCCTCACGGGAAAGGATCCAAGCCTGCACGCCGGGCGTCGCGGCTGGAATCGGCTGCAGCACGGGGCGTGCATCGGCCCGCCAGGCTGGACTGGCGAAGCTCAGCACCCGCACGCTGAATCGGTGCGGTGTCTCGGCATCGGCCACGAACCGGCCCACGATCTCCTCGACCTGCGCCTGCATCTCGGGCGTGTGGAAGCAGGAAAGCTTCTCCGCCGTCGCCGAGAGCGACGCCGGGCTCGCCCCGTGCCATGCCGCATAGCCCGTCTCCTGGAGCACCCAGTCCACGACGTGCTTCTCGCTCCCCGCCCCCGCCTGCTTCACGAACGGGCCGATGTCGTACGTCTTCCATACCTGGCCCACATCCGCCGGCACCTGGGCGATGCATGTCAGGGCCGAGGTCCACACACCAAGCCCTATCACCACAATGCAAAGCGAATGGAAAGCGAAAGCCATCACATGAACCTCCATGCTGGAGGCGGCAGGATCGGCGGAAGCTCGAGGAGCATTTGGGCCGCCGCGGCCCACCGCGACGAGACTTCTGCCGGCCTGCCGCCGGCACCCTCCGCAGGCGTTCACACGCGGGCCAGGACGAGCGAGGCGTTGTGGCCGCCGAACCCGAAGCTGTTGCTCATTGCCACGTCGACCTTCGCGTCGCGGGCAACCTT
>JAPOJV010000001.1 GCA_029978085.1 bacterium | reverse complement strand
GCACGTGATGCGGCAGGACTGGTCGTGGGAGCACAGCGGCCGCGACTACGTTCGCCTCTTCGAACGTACCCTCTCGCGGCCGTAGCCCGTCCACTCCGCCCGCCCGCGCCGTCATCCGCTTGCGCCGTAGTCCGCATGCTCCGCATGTGGCCCACGGTCTGAACACCGCCGGCCCTTCTACTCCACCGCGGGTCGACCCCCTGTGGCAGGGGCTCGGGGCTGCCCATGCCCCGTCGCCGGACGCTCGCTACGGCATCCATGCCTTCGCTCGCTCGATGCCGCCTTCGCTCCGCCATCCTGGCTGCGCTCGGCGGCATACGCCGGCTCCTGGGGCATGGGCAGCCCCTCACGGCGTATTGGGGTTCATGTTTTCCTCATTCGACTGTGGTCGTGCGACCGATACAACCTGCATGATGCGCGGATGCCTCATGCTCGTGTGTGTCTCGGTGGGACTTGGTCTCGCCGTCGCCCACGCCGGCGATCATGGTCATGCCTGTGGACCCACGGCCGGTGGCTCGGCCTGGTGTGGCACGGGCTGCGGGCCGCGGTATTGCGGCGAGAAGCACGAGCCGAGTTGTCCGGATCCCTGCGATGCCTGCAATCAGTGGCGCGGGTGCAACGGGGCAAGGCAGATGCCCGACATGCTCGCGCCGTGGCAGATGCCACCGGGGCGTGGCTTTCGCAGCGGCACTGATGTCGGCTACTGGCCGGGGCCGTGTGGCGAGTGCGGTGGCCGAAACTGGCTTTCACGGTGCTTCGCCCCGTGAAAGCCCGAGCTGCTTGAAAGCCCGCCGCGCAAGCGAAGGGAAGCCGCGCAGCCGCGTGTGAAACACACCGCATACCTCTCGGCTTGCGCCTCGGGCTTCCAAGCACAAATCCGAAGAAGCGTTCAGGTGCGCGAGGCCTGACGGCCGCACTCGGCGGCGAGCGTGGCGGCGAACGTGATCTCGTCCCCCTTCTCGCGGCAGGCGCGGCGGAGCGGCTCGAAGTCGCCGGCCGCGGTCGCCAGTTCGACGAGTGACGGCAGCATGCCTGCCGCCTGCATCGTGCTCGGCATGCCGTCGCCTGCGGGCCGCTCGACCGCGGCATGCAACGCCTCGGCCGGTCGGCCGAGCCGCCACAAGAGCACGACGAGCGTGTCGGCCGGCAGCGTGCCCGCCTCCTCGATCCGCGCCTTCAGGGCTTCGGCACGGAAGAACCCGATGGCCGCCGCCACGTCGAGCCCGAGCTGCGCTCCGTAGAACTGCCGCGAGGCCTCGGCCACGTTCTCGAACGGCGGCTCGCCGGGATACGTCACGTCCTCCGGCAGCCGGCAGCCGTAGCAGGCGAGCTCGTGGCAGCGGCGGATCGTCGGCTCGTCGGTGCAGACCCGCGCGATGCGGAGCACCGCCTGCAGGTGTGAGGCGTCGATGTGTACGGACGGATCGCCCTTCAGGCCGCCGGCTGCCTCGAGCAGGGCGAGGAGCGACGGCGAGGTCGCGTGCGCTGCCGGCAGCGGGAGGCCGCGGCGTTCCAGATCGGCGGCGAGGTTCGTGCAGAGTTCGTGGTGCAGGTGCTCCACGAGCACGGCTGCGGCGGGCTGCTGACGGATGGCGGGCAGTCGCGAGACGGCCTGCTCGTAGGCGGTGATTGAATTGCAGGTGCCTTGGGTGCGGATCACGAGCCGGATGCCGAGCGCCGGATCGACGCCCTCCCAGAGCGCAATGCCCACGAGTTCCTGGAGCCGCCGCTGGGCCTCCTCGTCGTCGGCATCGGGTGCGTCTTCGATGCCCGCCGCGAGATCCGTGAGCTTGGCAGCCACCTGCGCGGGCTCGGCCGCCGCGCGGAGATACATCCAGGCGGCCGCGACGTGGCCTTCTTCCAGGAGCGGCCAGCCCGCCTCGCGGCAGGCTGCAAGCGACCGCTCGTCGAGTCGTTCGCGGATGTCGGGGGGCACCGAGCCGATCTCACCGGTGGGCGCAAGGCCGAGCGCCACGCGGGCCTGCATCAGCCGCGCGTCGAAGAGAGCGTGCCAGCGATGGCGGGCGGCAAGCGATACGGCGAGTTCGTCGAACATCGCATCGGGGCCGTCCGCGGCACAGCGGGCCTGCAGGCGGTCGAAGTCGGCCTGGTCCGGAGAAGTGGTGGCGGGTGACGTCATGCAATCGTTCCTTCCTGGCGGAGGGCTTCGTAGGCGAGCACGGCCGCCGTCACGGAGAGATTGAGACTGTCGGCCGCACCGCGCATCGGCAGGGAAACGGTCGTGAACGCGATCTCGCCGGCGGTCGCCGCCTGCTGCCACTGCGGCGAGATGCCATGCGCCTCGCTGCCGAGCAGGATCGCCGTGTGGCCCGTCAGCGGTGCCGCATGCCAGAGCGTCGCAGCTTCGGGCGTGGCCGCCACGACGCGGCGTTTCTCCGCCCGCAGCCAGGTGAGCAACTCCGAGAGGCCCGTCGTCGCGAGCGGCACGGTGAACACGGTGCCGAGGCTCGCGCGGATCACCGCCGGGTTGGCCGGATCGGTGCGGCCGTCGCAGACGATCACGCCGAGGCCGGTCGCGTCGGCCGTGCGGAGGATCGCGCCGAGGTTGCCCGGCTTCTCGACGCCTTCGATCACGAGCAGCGGCCGGCCAGTGGTGAACCGAGCCTGGGCGAGCGGCAGCGGGCCGAATCGCACGACGCCCACGACGCCCTCGTTCCGACTACCGAACGCGATTTTGGTGAACGGACGATCGGCGAGCGGCGTGAGCCGCGTGCCGCGGCTGGCGAGGTCACTGAGCAGGTCGGTGAGGTCGGCCGGCGGATGGTCGGCTGCCACGAACACCTCGTCGATCGTCACGCCGGCAGCGGCCGCGCGGGAAAGCTCGCGGCGGCCGTCCACGAGCGTGAGGCCCGAGTCGCGGCGGGCATCGGCCTCGCGGAGGTCCGCGGCCTGCCGCACCCGTGGATTGGCCGGGCTCGTGATCGTGTCACAGGAATAGGGAATGGTCATGGCGAGGGAGCCCAGCGGGCGAAGCTACCGAGTTCGAGCGTGCGTCCGGAGTCGTCGGTGCAGGTGAGCGGGCCGCTCTCGCAGCGGCCACCGATGAGGCCGGCATCGCGGCAGGCTGTCGAGAGTGTGTCGTGCAGCCGGCGCGGATGCCAGCCGGGCGAGTGGCACGTGAGCAGGAGCGGGCCGCGCGGGCCGGCGGTGTGCCGCGCCATGAGCGTGGCCACATCGTCGAGGAGCGGCACGAGATCACGGTCGATGGCGAAGGCCTGTCCCTTGGGCCCGTGGCCCCACGAGGGCGGGTCGAGTACGGCGCCGGAGAACGATGCACCCCGCTTGAGCTGGCGTTTCACGAACGTGACGGCATCCTCGCAGATCCAGCGGATGGGTGCAGCGGCGAGGCCCGAGGCGGCAGCGTTGCGCCGCGCCAGTTCGACCGACGGCTTCGAGGCGTCGATGTGCACGACCTCTGCGCCCGCCGCAGCCAGGCTCAGCGATGCAGCGCCCGAATGGGCGAAGAGCGACAGCATCTCGCTCCCCGGCGGCGTGTGCTCGGTGAGCCACTGCCACTGCTCGGCCTGTTCGAGAAACACGCCGATCTGTCCGGAGGCGGCCGGCTTCACCTCGAGCCTGAGCGTCGCCGTGCCCACCGGCAGCGACACGAGCCACGGTTCGGGAATGTCGCCGGCGAGTTCCCAGCGGCCGTCGCCGACGCCGGCCGTGCCGGTGCCCGTGAAGACGGCGGCGGCATCCTGCCAGAGAGAAGACAGGGCTCGGCGGGCCGTGGTCTGGGGCAGGGGGCGGTTGACCAGCACGCCGCCCAGCCGCTCCAGCCGGCGGCCGCATCCCGCGGAATCCACGCCGAAATCGGCGAGGGCGGGGTCGCGAAACTTTCGGTGGGCCGGGCCGTTCATGATGGTGGGCACAGCATACTGGCCGGCCGGCGAGGAGCCTTGAATCCCTTCTCTATCTACTCTCGAGGAGAACTCCGATGAATACATTCTGGAAGTGGCTGGCCGTGGCCGGCTGTGGTGTGGGCCTGCTCGTGGCGGCGGATCGGCTGCGGGTGGTGCGGGCCGACGACGATGCTCCCGCATACGATCGATCGGGTGGCGGCGACTCCCTCGACCGGCTCGATCGGATCGTGGAGAAGCTCGGCCGCGTGGTCGAGCGGATGGAGCACGGCGGGCCGCCCCCGCATGACCGGCCCCCGCATCGTCGCCCCCCGCACGACGGTGACCATCCGCGCGGCGAGCATGGCGACATGCGACATGGCCGTCCGCCGCACGGCCATCGCCATCATTCCGGCCCTGGATTCGGTCCCGGCCCGGGCCCGATGTGGGGTGAGATGTCGCCCGAGATGAAGGAACGGATGGAGAAGGCCCGCGCGAAGTTCAAGGAGATGGAGGAGCGGATCGCAAAGCTCGAGGCAGAGGTGGCCGAACTGAAGGCCGCGAAGTAAATCCATGATTGCCCGTCCCGCGCAGCCTGTCTTGCGCGGGGCGGGCGAGTGGATATAGAATCAGCCGTATGGATCAAGCCGCCATCATCGATACAGCATCCAAAGCATGCGAGCACGTGTTTCGCGGCACGTCCGTGTTCCTGTCCTACGCCTACGGAAGTCGCATCGAGGGCGGCGCGACTCCCGACAGTGATCTCGACATCGGTTATTACCTCGCCACCCCCGGGGCGTTGCCGGTGGCCGAGGAAATGATTCTGGCGGATCGCCTTTCGCGACGGCTCGGCGTGGACGTGGACCTGCGGAATCTCGGCCAGGCGCCGCTCGAGTGGCGGGCGCGGGTGCTGGAACGAGGGTGTCGACTTCATTGCACTGATGAAACGGCCCGCGTCACGCTCGAGCGAGAGCTGATGGTCCGGTGGTTCGATGAACGGCCGCGCATCCAGTGCTTTCATGAAGCAAGACTCACCAGCTTTGCAGCAGCTGGCCTCGCCGCCGGGGAGCCAAGCCGATGATGGTGGACCGGGCGAAGTGTGACACACTGCTCGGGCTGCTGGCGGGCTATGTCGGCGAACTCCGGAGATTGGCTGCGATCCCCGCCGCTCAGTTGCTGGCGGATCCCGACAAAGTGGCAAGCGCGAAGTATCACTTCGTCGTTGCGATCGAATGTTGCCTCGATGTGGCCTGCCACGTGATTGCGTCCGAGCGGTTTCGCTCGCCGAGCGACAGCGCCGATGCCTTCACCGTGCTCGTCGAGCGAGGGATTTGTCCGCCTGACATGGAGGACTCGTTGCGGGCTATGGCCCGATTCCGCAATCGGCTGGTCCACGTGTATTGGCACATCGACGACGCTCTCGTCGCCGATTACCTGCAGAGCCACCTCGTGGACTTCGACCGCTTCGCAGCCTGTCTTGCCCGGCTGCTCTGACCGCCGCTCGGGACGTCGGCGTGTCGGCTCCTGCATCTCGTTCGATCCGCTTGATCGCGAGATCGAAGACATTCGCCATCCTGTCTGGCGAACGCCACGGGGCTGAACGCCAGCCCACTGGAGGCCCGTTGCTCCGCAACGGGCAGCCCGTCACGGAGCAACGGGCCTACGAACGGTCATGCGCAGCCCTCGGAACTACAGTCGCTTGATCGCGATGCGGCGGAACATGACCGAGTCGCCGTGGCCGGCGAACCCGAAGAAGCCCTCCTTCAAGTCCTTGCCGGGGTGGGCTTTGCCGTCGAGAAACTCGGTCACGTCTTTCAGGTCGGCATCGAGGATCGTCGTGCCATTCAACTCGACCGTGATCCGCGAGCCCTGCACCGTCACCTGCTGTTCGTTCCACTCGCCGGTGGGCCGGAGGTGGCCGCGGCGGGCGGCGGCCATGCCGTAGGCGGAGCCGTGATACTGCCGGGGATCGAGCTTCGCATACTTGGGATGCTCGCTGTCGAGCACCTGCAGCTCACACATCCCCGTGTAGGCCGGATCGCCGCTCCCCGGATAGCGGATCGCCAGGCCGTTGTTGCCGCCGGGTGGCAGGAGGAACTCGAACCGCACGATGAAGTCGCCGTATGACTCTTTCGTGTGGAGCGTGCCCCCCTGGCCGGGCTTGCAGACGATCGCGCCGTCGCGGACCTCGTAGTTGTCGACCGCCCCGGCCCAGCCGGTCAGATCGGTGCCGGTGAAGAGCGACGTGAATCCCGCGGGAGCTGGTGACGCGTCCTCAGCTCGGGCCGTGCCGAGGCAACTGGAGATGATGACGAGGCCGACGGCGAGGGCGCCAGGAGTGATGTGCATGAAAGTGCTCCGGGAAGGCGGGGGGCATCACAAAGGTCAACGTGCGTCGCTCAACTGGCCGTCACGGCCTCGCGGGCCGACATTGCCCGCCAGTGCTGGCGGTAGTCGCGGGGCGACGAGCCGGTCTTCAGCTTGAACAGCTTTGAAAAGTGGTAGGGGTTGCGGAAGCCAAGCGTCACCGCGATCTGCTTCACCGACATCGGCGAGTCGCGAAGCATCTCGGCCGCGCGGCGGATCGTGAGCTGGAGATGATACTTATAGGGGCTCTGGCCCGTCTGTTCCTTGAACACGCGAAAGAAGTGGGTGCGGCTGACGTCGAACGTGCGGATCATCTCCTCGACGTGCGGCAGGCCGCCTGGATCCTCCTCTAGCATCAGCCGGGCCCGGCGGACGATCGCCTGCAGCCGGGGGACGGGCCGCTCGGTCGCGGCCGCGCCGACGATCCGAGCCAGGATCTCCATCGTGCGGGCCGCGGCGATCTGGGCGAAGCCTGCCGACTCGGCGTGCAGGGCATCGAGCACGGTCGTGAAGGCCTGGAGAATGGTTTCATCGAGGCCGACGCGGAGCACGGCCTGCTGCGGCTGGATCGCGCTGGTGGCTCGCAGTCGATCGGCTGTCTCCCCCTCGAAGTGAATCCAGTAGCTGCCCCAGCCCGTATCCTGGAGTGGCCGATACCGGTGCCATACGCCCGGAAACAGGATCAGGGCATCGCCGGCCTCGAGCGATCGCAGGCCCGTGGCCTGGGAATCGAATTCGCCCTGGCCGTGGGTCACGTAGACGAGTGCATACTCGTTGAGCACCCGGCCTGCATCCCAGGCGTAGAAGTGTCCCGGAGGGTGTCGCCGGCGGGGTACGCCCGCGGATCCCGGAGCAGCCGGCTGGTAGCCGGCGCCCGTGACACACAGCCCCCAGGCGTGGTCCCGTGGGTTCACCGCGAGATACCGGTAGTATTCCTTGGCACTTTTACGCATGGCATGCCGGGCGGGCCGCGGTGTGATCGCGTGGGAAACTCCGTGCATATTACAAAAAATCGCTTCTCATACCATCTTCCGGCAGCCTCAATCAGTCCCCGTGAAGTACAAATAGGCATGACTTTGGACGTTTGGGTATTTCGGCTGGAATCCGCTGGGGCGAAGATGCCGGCTTCCGCTTTTTGGAGATCCCATGCGCCTTAAGCGTCGCGAATTGCTCGCATCGGTCGCCGCTGCCGTCGCCTCGACCACAGCTCACGCAGATGATGCCGTGACGAAGACAGCCCCCGCCGGCACCGTGTCGCTCCCGGAGCCCCCGCAGGGGCTCCTGTTCTCGTGCAAGTACACGATGACCAAGGGCGGGAGCCTCGACGAGCGGCTTGCCTCTGCCCGTGAGGCCGGGATGGATGGCGTCGACTTCGACGACGCGGCGTCTGTAACGCCGGAGCAATTGCGGGAGGCGGCTGCCAGCACGGGCGTCTTCATTCATAACGCAATCAATCACGCCCACTGGGGCAAGACGCTTACGAGCCCCGACGACGCCGTGCGGGCGGCGGGGCTTGCCAACCTCATGCACTGCATCCGCGTGTCGCACGCGGCCGGCGGGAGCGGCGTGCTCGTCGTCGTCGGCAAGGCGACCGACGGGCCGGAGGGGCCGGCTCGGGCTCGCGACGAGATTCGCAAGGCCATTCCGCTGGCGGCCACGCTCGGCCAGCGAATCCTGTTCGAGAACGTGTGGAACGGCCTCTTCTACCAGGACGACGGGCCGCGGACCCAGTCGGTCACGCCGTTCGCCGACTACATCGACAGCTTTGAGAGCCCGTGGGTCGGCGCCTTCTTCGATCTCGGCAACCACGCCCGCTATGGCGACGTGGCCGCCTGGATTCGTGAGCTCGGACCGCGGATCGTCAAGCTCGACATCAAGGGCTATTCCAATGCCAAGGCCGATGCCGAAGGCAAGTGGAAGGGCTTCGTCGATATCACGGCCGGCGATATCGACTGGGCGGCCGTGCGTGCCGCGCTCGCCGACATCGGCTTCAAGGGCTGGGTCTCCGCCGAGGTGGGCGGAGGCGACGTGCCCCGGCTGAAAACCGTGCTGGATCAGATGAAGACGGCCCTGCTCGGCTGATGAACGATTCACCTTCGGAGACGATGATCATGGGCCAGGCATCAGGCATGGATCAGACCTCGAGCCGCCGTGGCTTTCTCGGGGCGGGCGCGGCTGCGTCGCTCGCCTCCGGCCTGATGGTGCACTCGTCGGTCGCTGCCGCGGAGGAGGTTCGCGAGCTGCGACTCGGCATCGTGGGCTGCGGCGGCCGGGGCAGCGGCGCCGTCAACGACTCGCTGTCGATCAACCAGGGCGTGAAGATCGTCGCGGCGGCCGACCTCTCTCCGGCCAAGTGCGCGGCCCTGCGGAAGAGCCTCGCGTCCCACGGCGACAAGGTGGCGATCGACGACGCGAAGATGTACGGCGGCCTCGACGGCTACAAACAAATCCTCGACGATCCGGCCGTCGACATCGTGCTGCTCACCACGTCGCCCGGCTTCCGGCCGCGGTATCTCTTGGAGGCCGTGGAGGCGGGGAAGCACGTCTTCGCCGAAAAGCCGGCGTGCGTCGATCCGGCGGGCTACCGCATCTGCCTCGAGGCCCACGACAAGGCGGCGGCCCAACACACCG
The DNA here is from genome assembly GCA_029978085.1 of bacterium. GTDB lineage: Bacteria > Planctomycetota > Planctomycetia > Pirellulales > UBA1268 > QWPN01. The sequence continues at coordinate 60,778 of JAPOJV010000001.1, read as the reverse complement.
CCATCGTCACAGGTACGCAGTATCGCCGCCAGCCGAGCTACATCGAGGCCATCGAGCGGATTCGCAAGGGGGAGATCGGCGACGTGATCCACGCGACGACCCGGTATTGCTCGAGCGGCATCTGGTATCGAGGCCGTCAGCCCGACATGAGCGACGCCCAGTATCAGCTCAACAATTGGATGCACTTCATCTGGCTGAGCGGTGACCAGATCTGCGAGCAGGCCGTCCACAATATCGACACCATCAATTGGCTGATGGGCGATAATCCGCTCTCGGCCTACGGCTCCGGCGGCCGGTTCACGCGGCCTGCCGACAGCGAGATGTGGGACTCGATGAGCATCGACTATGAGTATCCGGGGAATCGCACCGTGTCGTTTCTGTGCCGACAGATTCCGGGGTCAGCGGCCGACAACAGCACCGTCGTGTATGGCTCCCAGGGCACCTGCCACATCGGCGCCATGAACGCGGGCTCGAAGATTCTCGACCGCGACGGGAAGGTGGTCTGGCAGACGGGCGGCAACATCGGCGCCGCCTATCAGCAGGAGCACAAGGATCTCGTCGACTCGATCCGCGCCGGCACGCCGATCGTCGAGCTGAAGCAGACCGCCGACAGCTCGCTCGTCGCGGTGATGGGCCGGCTTGCGGCCTACTCCGGCCAGCGGGTCACGTGGGATTTCGTGACCAAGGAGTCGCAGCTCGACCTCTTTCCCAAGGATCTCGCCTGGGACGGTGCCTTGCCTGCCCCGGCGCACGCCATTCCCGGCCGGACAAAGCTCGTGTAGCCGCCGGCTCTATCGTTCCCTTCAGGATCATGACCAGAGGAGTATCTGATGAACGTCGCCTCCAGCACCGCCACGCCACCGATCTACCGCGGACCGCTTCCGCATGTGCACACGGTCGAACGGATCCCCGTCACCGTCTACGACCAGCCGGGCGACGCCAGCCGGTCTGTGGCGCGGGAGATCGCCGATCTCGTCACGGAGCGGGCTCGGGCCGGCCTCAAGACCGTGCTCGGCCTCGCCACGGGGAGCACGCCCGTGGGCGTCTACGACGAGCTGATCCGCCTCCACCGCGAGGAGGGCGTGTCGTTCAAGACGGTCGTCACGTTCAATCTCGACGAATACTGGCCGATGCAGCCCGACGCGCTCCAGAGCTACCACCGGTTCATGCGGGAGCACCTCTTCGACCACATCGACATTCCGGCTGCGGCGATCCACATCCCCGACGGCACGCTGGCCCGCGGCGACGTGGCCCGCGCCTGCGGCCGGTATGAGGAGCAGATCCGCGAGGCGGGCGGGATCGATCTCCAGGTGCTCGGCATCGGCCGCACGGGCCACATCGGCTTCAACGAGCCGGGCAGCCCGCTCGACAGCCGCACGCGACTCATCACGCTCGACAGCGTGACGCGGTCCGACGCCGCCAGCGACTTCTTCGGCGAGTGGAACGTGCCGCGGCAGGCGATCACGATGGGCGTGGGATCGATCCTCGACGCGCGGCGGGTGGTGCTCCTGGCGTTCGGTGAGCACAAGGCGCCGATCGTGCGGAAAGCCGTCGAGGAGCCGCCATGCAGCCATGTGTCGGCCAGTGCGCTCCAGCAGCATGCCGACGCGAGGTTCGTGCTCGACCGGGCCGCCGCCGCGCGGCTCACGCGGTTCGAGTCGCCGTGGCTGGTGGGGCCGCTCGACACGATGGGGCTCGAGTGGACCGAGTCGCTCACGCGGAAGGCCGTGATCTGGCTGGCGATCACGCTCGGAAAACCGATCCTCAAGCTCACCGACGAGGATTACAACGAGCATGGCCTGCAGGACCTGCTGTCCAATCGCGGCCGGGCCTACGACATCAACATCGAGGTATTTCGGGCGATGCAGGACACGATCACCGGCTGGCCGGCCGGCAAGCCGGGCGCACCGCGGCGGATTCGCGGGCTCGACCAGGCAGCCGAGGCTCGTAAGGCGACCGAGTTTCCGAAGCGGGTCATCGTGTTCAGCCCGCATCCCGACGACGATGTGATCAGCATGGGCGGGACGTTCATCCGGCTCTGCGAGCAGGGGCACGAGGTGCACGTGGCCTACCAGACGAGCGGCAACATCGCCGTGTGGGACGAGTCGGCCGACCGCCACGTGGACTTCGTGGAGGAGTTCTGCCGGGCGTTCGGCGTCGGGGCAAAGGCGGAGGAGGTGGCGGACAAGGTCCGCACGTTCTTGAAGACGAAGCCCGCCGGTGCCGTCGATCTGCCTGAACTGCAGCTCGTCAAAGGGCTGATCCGCCGCACCGAGGCCCGGGCCGGGGCCCGCTACTCGGGCGTGAAGCCGGAGCACATCCCCTTCCTCGACCTGCCGTTCTACGAGACGGGCAAGGTCCGCAAGCTGCCGATCGGTCCGCGGGACATCGCCATCACGGTCGATCTGCTCGAGCGGGTGAAGCCACACCAGGTCTATGCCGCCGGCGACCTCTCCGACCCGCACGGCACGCATCGCGTCTGCCTCTCCGCCGTCACGCAGGCGCTCGAGCAGGTGAAGGATCGGGACTGGGCGAAGCAGTGCGAGCTGTGGCTCTACCGGGGCGCCTGGCAGGAGTGGGAGCCGCACGAGATCGAGATGGCGGTGCCGCTCTCGCCCGACGAGGTGGAGCGGAAGCGGATGGCGATCTTCAAGCACGAGAGCCAGAAGGATCGGGCGCTCTTTCCGGGACCCAGCGACCCGCGGGAGTTCTGGCAGCGGGCCGAGGATCGTAACCGCGACACGGCCCGGCTCTACGATAAGCTTGGCCTGCCCGAATACGAGGCGATCGAAGGATTCGTACTGCACAAGACGGAGCCCCGGAAATGAAGAACGTGAACGTCGGCATCGTGGGCTACGGCTGGGCGGCGACGGCCCACCTGGCCGCCATCAACGCCACGCGGCAGGGCCGCGTCGTGGCCGTCTGCTCGTCGCGGCCGCTCGATGCGGCGGAGCTCTCCGCGAAGCACGGCTGCCCGATCCGTGTGTATCAGCGGCTCGACGACATGCTGGCCGATCCCGGGATCGACGTCGTCGACATCACGGGCCTGCCGAGCCTGCACCGTGAGCAGGCTGTCGCGGCGGCGAAGGCGAAGAAGCACGTGATCCTCGAGAAGCCGATGGCCAACTCGCCGGAGGAAGTCAGCGACATCCTCGCGGCGGCCGAGGCCAACGGCGTGCAGGGCTGCGTCTGCTTCGAGTGTCGGTTCTCCAACCAGTTCCAGGTGACGAAGGCGCTGCTCGACGAGGGGCTGCTCGGCCGGCTGCACTACGGCGAGGTCGACTACTACCACGGGATCGGCCCCTGGTATGGCCAATACCGGTGGAACACCGGCAAGAAGGAGGGGGGCAGCGCCCTGCTCACGGCTGGCTGCCACGCGCTCGATGCGCTGCTCATGCTCATGGGAGATGAGGTGGAGAGCGTGTCGAGCATCAGCACCAAGTCGGCGAGCGAGTTTTTCACGCCGTACGAATACGACACGTCGAGCGTCACGATCCTGCGGTTCAAGAACGGCGCCGTAGGCAAGACGGCCGCGATCGTCGACTGCCTGCAGCCCTACTACTTCCACACGCACCTGGTCGGCAGCGAGGGGAGCCTGCTCGACGACCGCTTCCATTCGATGAAGCTCAAGGCCGATAAGGGGCACTGGAGCCGGCTCTCGATGAAGATGCTCGACTCGGGCGACGTGAGCGACCACCCGTATCAGGCCCAGTTCCAGGCGTTCTTCGACGCCCTCGACCGGGGCGAGCCGATGCCGCTCACGAGCTTCCGCGAGGCCGCCCGCACGTTCGCCGTGATCTTCGCCGCCGACAAAAGTGCGGCGCAAGGGGGCGCACCCGTCGCGGTTTAAAAAGGTGCCAGCCACCAAATCTGGAGAAGATGCGTTGATGACGAGACTTCGCTGCGCTGTGTTTGTGCTGGCTTGCCTGGATTTGGTGGCTGGCACCTTTGTTGGGGCGGAGCCACCGGCTGGCTTTACGCCGCTCTTCAACGGCCGTGACCTGGCCGGCTGGCGGGGTCGGCCTCATCTGGATCCACGGGCGGAGGCGGCAGGCACGCCTGCGGAGCACGAGACTCGGCAGAAACAATGGAACGACGATCTGGCTGCCCACTGGACGGTGCAGGACGGCGTGATCGTGAGCGACGGCCACGGCGTGTTTCTCACGACCGATCGCGACTACGGTGACTTCGAACTGCTCGTCGAGTGGATGCTTCCGAAGCCTTGCGCTGACAGCGGCATCTACCTCCGCGGAAATCCGCAGGTGCAGATCTGGGATCCACAGTGTGAACGGGATTTCAAGCACGGCTGCCAGAAAGGCTCCGGTGGCCTGTGGAACAACCCCGGCGATGCACCCGGCAAATGGCCGCTCGTGAAGGCCGACAAACCCGTCGGTGAGTGGAACACGACGCAGATCAGGATGGTCGGCGAGCAGGTGACCGTCGAACTCAATGGGCAGGTGGTGGTCGATGCGGCGCCGCTGGCGAACTTCTTCGAGAAGGGGAAGCCGCTGCCCGCCACGGGCCCCATCCAGATTCAGACCCACGGCGCACCGATGCACGTCCGCAACGTGTTCATCAAGGAGCTGTAGTCGGCATCGAATCAGCAGCCTCCTTGCTCGACAGCATTCCCTCCCAGGAGTTTCATGATGGCATCACGGGTCACGGTTTCCCGCCGTACGGCGGTCAAGACGCTCTCGGCCGGCCTCGCCGGATTGTCGGGGGGCGTGTTCAGCGGGCTTTCGGCCCGGCCGGCGCTGGGGGCCAACGACCTGCTACAGATCGCCTGCATCGGCGTGGCGAATCGCGCGGCCGACAACGTCGGCGGAGTGGCTGCCGTGACGGGCGCGAAAATCGTGGCGATGTGTGACGTCGACGACACGTTTATGGCTCGGCAGACGAAGCCGCAGGTATACACGGTGAAGGAGGACGACCAGCAGGTCGAGAAGGAGCGGCCGGCCCGGTTCCCCGACGTCCGCACCTACGTCGACTACCGTGAGCTGATCGAGAAGGAGGTGGGCACGGTCGATGCGGTCGTGGTGAGCACGGCCGACCACCACCATGCCCCGGCCTCGATTCGGGCCATCCGCAAGAAGATGCACGTCTACTGCGAGAAGCCGCTGGCCCACACGGTGGCCGAGGCACGGCTCGTCGCGGAGGAGGCGGCCAAGGCGGGCGTGGTCACGCAGATGGGCACGCAGATTCACGCGGAAGACAACTACCGCCGCGTCGTGGAGATCATCCGTGCCGGGGCGATCGGCCCGGTGCAGGAGGTGCATGTGTGGGTCGGCAAGTCGTGGGGGGGCGGCAAGCGGCCCGAAGGCGGGCAGGAGCCGCCGGCGACGCTGCACTGGGATCTCTGGCTCGGCCCGGCGCCGGTTCGGCCGTTCGCGGCCGGTGCCTATCACCCGGCGAACTGGCGGCGGTTTTGGGATTTCGGCAACGGCACGCTCGGCGACATGGGCTGCCACTATATGGACCTGCCCTTCTGGGCGCTTGACCTGAAATACCCGACGGCGTGTGCGGCCGAGGGGGCCGAGGTCGATCCCGAGACCTGCCCCGTGGGCCTGGTCGTGCGGTACGAGTTCCCCGCCCGCGGCGAGCAGCCGCCGGTGACGCTCACGTGGTACGACGGCAACCGGATCCCGAAGGAGGTGGCCGGGCAGAAGGTGCCGGGCAACGGCGTGATGTTCGTTGGCCGCGACGGGATGCTGTTCGCCGACTACGGCGGCTACCGGCTCTTTCCGGCGGAGAAGTTCGCCGGATTCACGCCACCGCCGCAGTCGATCCCGAAGTCGATCGGCCACTACGCCGAATGGATCGCCGCCTGCCGCGAGGGTACGCCGACGACCTGTCACTTCGGCTACTCCGGCCCATTGTCGGAGGCTGTGCTGCTCGGCTCGGTGGCCTATCGTGTCGGCAAGCGGCTGGAGTGGGATGCGGCGGCGCTCACGGCCAGGAACTGCCCGGAGGCTGCTCGGTTCATCCGCAAGCAGTATCGCCCGGGCTGGGAGGTCGCCTGATGAAACGGCTGGGTGCAGTGCTCGCGGCAGTCATTCTCGTCCTTCCTGCGCATGCCGCGCAGGCAGCGGAGCCGGCCGACACCGTGGCCCGGTTCGTGGCGGCGGGGGGCGTTGCCAAGCGGAACGAAGCCGGAGCCGTGGTCGATCTCGATCTGCGGGCCTGCACCGTTACGAATGCCGACCTGGCCACGCTCGCCGGTCTCACCGACCTCGTGGCGCTGCGGCTCTCCGGCAAGTCGGGCGCCACGACCGTGGACGATGCCGGCCTCGGCTCGCTCGCGCCGCTTGTGAAGCTGCGGGTGCTCATGCTCGATCATCTCTGGGTCGGCGGCGACGGCCTGGCGGCGATCGCGGCGCTCGTGAACCTCGAGGAACTGACGCTGGCCCAGACGCTGGTGCGGGACGACGACCTCGCCATCGTGGCAAAGTTTCCGAAGCTGCGGCGGCTGCGGCTGGCCCGCGCCGCCGTCACCGGCGCCGGCCTTGCGCATTTGGTCGCACTCGACGGCCTACAGGATCTGGATCTCAGCGAGTCGGTGCAGCTCGATGATGCGGCGCTCGAGCCGATTGGTCAGCTCCGGTCGCTGCGTCGGCTCAACCTGTGGCGGGTGCCGGTCGGTGATGACGGCATCGCTCATCTCGCGGGTCTCGGCGATCTCGAATGGCTGAATCTCGCCGACACGCGGCTCACCGATGCGGGCCTGGCCACGCTCGCCGGCCTGCGTCGGCTCCGCTGGCTCTCGATCGGCTCGACGGCCGTATCAGCCGCGGGCATCAGCCAACTGGCTGACCTCGCCGCCCTGCGCGAGCTCTCGTTGCAGCGCACGGCCGTCGATGCCGAGTCGGTCCGCCGGCTTCAGGAGCGTCTGCCCGAGGCGAAAATCTCCGTTGGCGACGACGCCAACTGAACGCATCGCCGTTCCTCCAGGCCCGAGGCGTAAGCCAAGAGGGGAGTTGAGCTGGCCGGAAAGCTGATCGCGAAGGCCACGCTGTGCACGCGGTCATAGCGGCGGGCCGAGTGGCGTTGCCGTCCGTAGTCCGCACACTCCGCGTGCGGTTGGAGTATGAAGGCCGGGAGGCCGGCTATTCAGTCGGAGGTTCGCGGGCCCGCAGGGGAGTAGTTCGGGTCTGTGGTGTTTGAGCCGTGGGCCACATGCGGAGCATGTGGACTACGGCGCATGCCGCCGGCTATTTCCGACGGCGGGACTTGGCCGGCTTCGTCGCCGCTGGCTTGCGTGTGCGGGTGGGCTTCTCGTCTGCCTCACCCTCCGGCGGTCCGGCAGTCGTCCCTGAGCCCGGCACCGTCTGCGGGACGATGATGCAGTTGTCGCCGAGCTCGAGGTCTTCCTCTTCCTGGATCGGGCGGCCGCGGTCGTCGAGCTTCACGTCGGCCTCGGCCGTTTTCTTCTTGGCCACGGCGAGGAGCTGATCGTAGAGGCCTGCCCGGTCGGAGCCGTTGATCTGCGAGACCGCCGAGGCCACCTCGCCGAGGTAGCGGAGGAAGATGCTCCGCCGCTGTCCCTCCTGGGCCACCCGCAGCCGCCGCCGCATGTACATGCCGAGCTTGCGGCCCACCGCCTGGAGCGCGAGCCGGATCTCCTTCTGGATCTCCGGGTAAGAGGCGATCGCCTCCTTCGACTCGCTCGTGAACGGCACCCAGACGCTCGCCACGTGCACCATCGCGGTGACCGGGCCGCTCGGCAGGCCGCCCCGCGACTGCGAGAGCCCGTAGGCCCGCCAGTTGGTCGAGGTCATCGTCTGCGTGACGGCACAGGCCGCCGGCTGGAACTGGAGCGGCACGCGGTTGGCGTAGCGAAGCACGTTCATGCTCTGGCCATCGTCGGCACTCACATGCTGCATCGCACCGTGCAAGGCGTCGAGCTGCGGCTTCTTGAGCTTGGATGGCGACTGCCGCGGTGCCAGCTGGGCCTCGGCGAGAATCTTGTCGGCCGCCTCGGCGCCGAGGCCGCTGAACGTCGTGGTGAGGAACTGCCGCAGGCTGCGGGCGTCGCTCTCGCCGGCCAGTTCACCGAGGGCCTCGCGGCTGATTTTCTGGGCGGCCACGCCGCCGCCATAGGCGAGCGCCGCCTCGATCACGAACGGATTGCCGCGGTAGACGGCCGGCGGCCGAGTTGCCGCCGTGAAGAACTCGCCCGGCACCACCTGCCGCAGGCCAGCGAGCAGCCGCTGTTCGCCGATCGGCACCACGCAATCGGTGGCCGGCGGCGGGATTTTGGTCTCTTGGATCGCCTTGAAGAGCGCATCGGCCTCGCCGCGGCCGAGCTTGCCGGTGGTCACCCGTGTCGAGAGCTTCGCCGTGTCGCAGATCTTCTTGGCCGTGCCGTGAGAGACCCGCGAGAACGACTGCGTGAGGAACTGGGCGAGGGTGAGCTTGGGATGCTCCTGGAGCATGGTCACCAGCCGGCCGAGCTCGACGCCGTAGGGATGCGGCTTGATCTCCTTCGGCTCCGGCGGCAGGTCCTCGGTCGAGCGTTCGAGGATTCGCTCGGGGCCATCGGGCCCCTGAAAATGGATGCGGGCGTGGGGATTCGAGATCGCCGTCTGCTCGAGGTATTCCTCGACGCTGCCGCGGCCCCGCTGAAACTTCGCCTCCATCTCGATCGTCACGCGGGTGCCGTGGTCGATGGCGTCGCCCTTGTCGTTTTCGGCGACCCACTCGATCGAGTGCTTCTTCATCAGCTCGACGCCGCCCTTGCCGGACGGGATGTCGACGCCCTCGCCCTTGCCGTTGAGGATCTCCGGCTGGTTGGTCTTCGTGTCGATCCGCAGTTCGGAATAGTGGGCGGCATGCTTGGCGTCGATCTTGGAGATGATCTTCACCGGCTTGCCGGTGGTGAGCACGCCGTACATGCCGGCCGCCGAGATGCCGATGCCCTGCTGACCGCGGCTCATCCGCAGCCGATGAAACTTCGAGCCGTAGAGGAGCTTGCCGAAGATGAGCGGGATCTGCTTGGCCACGATGCCGGGGCCGTTGTCCTGCACGCTCATGCGGTAGCGGGAGCCGCTCTCACCCACCTGCTCGATCCGCACCCAGATCTCCGGCAGGATGCCCGCCTCTTCGCAGGCGTCGAGGGAGTTGTCCACGGCCTCCTTCACGCTCGTGAGCAGGGCTTTGCGGGGCGAGTCGAAGCCGAGCAGGTGGCGGTTCTTGGCGAAGAACTCGCTCACCGAAATATCGCGCTGCCCGGCGGCCAGCGTCTGGGCGGTGGCTCGTCGCTTGGCGGGCTGCTTGGCCGCAGCCGCGGGCTGACCGTTTGCCTCCGGCTCCGTGGGCTGACCAGGGGCGGTCTTCGCGGCTTTGCTCGGGCGTTGCTTGGTTTTGGCCATGGCGGATACGAAGGATCGGGTCACCAGACTGTGATCGGCTGCCGCGGGCTTGGCAAGAGGGGAGGGCTTTGCGGGTCAGCGGGAGTCTGCCGCCCGGGCCCGCGGCAGTGTTCCGCTGCGGGCGGCCCGCGGAAACGTGAAGGTGTGCCTGTCGCGTCGAGGTCGCCCGGCCGGCCCGCGGGCACTGTCTGCCCGGGGCTCGCGAAGCCGAAAGAAAAGAGCCGGTGAAAGGCACGGACGCCTTCCACCTGTCCGGCTCATCCGAGCTTGGGTTCCACACGGAGGTGGGAGATGCTTCGATCCGCATGGATGCGGCGCGGGCTCGTGGTGACGGTCATCGCAGCCGGGATGGCGGCTGCGGAGTGTCGCGGGCTGCCGATCGATGGCGGCGTCGAGGGCCCGACGCCCGACGTCTTCTACAACTTCTACACGCCGCCGGTGCCCGCCGGTGGCTATCCCGGCATGGGGGCGCAGCTCTACGTGGCGCCACGGCCGGTGCCGCCGCGGGTGGGGCACACCTGGTACACGTATCCCCCGTTCATGCCGCACGAGTTTCTCTACAAGCATCGGCGGCGGTACATCCGGCCTGCGGGCGTGACCGGCATGCGGACCGACGTGCACGCCTACTGGTATTGAGGAGGAGCGACGCGACATGCGGCAGTTGACTCGTGACCTGCGCCGGCAGCTGGCTGCCGTCGCATGCGTGGTGACGCTTGGCTGGGCGACGAGCCACCTATGCCACGCCGGAGGGCCGGCCTATCCGGCGGGCTCCGGCGGATACGGCCCGGTGCCCGGATGCGCCGGTCCTGCGTGCGGGCCGCACCACGGGCATGTGGGGCATCACGGCTGCGGGCGGCACTGCGGCCATCACCACGGCTGCGGCCACTGTGGCGGTCACGGCTGCGGACACTGCTGTGCCCACGGCCTCTGCGACGGCCACTGGCTTCATCATGACGTGATCGAGAAGCGCTACTTCCTGCGAAGCCAGGGCAAGAGCTCGCACAGCGCCTGGTACGATCCCGCCGAAGGCCGGCCGATCGCGCTCGTCGTGCCCCCCACGGCCGAGTTCCAAACGCAATACGGCTGGGGCGTGCCGAGCTCGCGGGTGGCGCCGATCTACCATCAGTTTCGGCGTCCCTATCCGGGACCCGGCGCCGTGGCCGGAGGCGGCGGACGATTCCTGCCGACGCCCAACCAGCCGAGCGACACCGTGCAGTTCGGCGTGAATGCCGTCCGCGGACCGTGGGGCGCGTACTGACCGCCACGTGGGTCTGTCACGCCGTGACAGACTTCCGGTCACGGCGTGACCGGGCTACTGTGACCGGGCTGCCTACGCTTCGAGCCGCTGTCGGGCGAGGGTGGCCCACGGACTCTCGGGCGCGAGCGTGAGGAACGTGGCGAGATGGTGCCGCGCGTCCCGCGCACGGCCCATTTCGTGGAGCACGCCGGCGATGTGCCAGTGGGCATCGGCGTAGTCGGGCTCCTGCCGCAGCACGCCCTCGAGCGCCGCGAGGGCCAGCTCGTGCTCGCCGAGCTCCGCCAAGACACACCCCAGGCTCGCCCGGGCCCGCAGGTGCTCGGGGTCGATCTCGATCGTGGCGTAGTACCGCTCCCGGGACGCCGTAAGATCGCCAGCCCGGTAGAGCAACTCGGCGAGCGTGAACATGACCGCCGCCGACGGCCCCTGGGCCTGGAGCACCGCTCGCAACGCCTCGGCCGCCTCGGCGAATTCACCGGCTGCCTCGAGATCATCGGCGAGGTCGAGGATCTCGGTGGCCTCCGCGGCGGCATCCCGCTCGGCAGTGCATTGAGGCGACGTCGCGGCGGCACGGGCGGCGGCCATGTCGATGAGCCGCACCGCGGGCACGGTGTCGATCGGCTCGGCGGCCGCGACGAGTGACGACGTGTAGAACGGCAATTGCAGCTGCCCCCCGGCGCTCAGCAGCCGGTCACCACTTTTGAGGCTGAGCCGCCGGCCATCGGCCACGATCCGGTCCGTGGCCTGGGCCGCCGCAGGGCCTCCGCCGGCCACCAGATCGGCCAGCTTGTCGTCGATCTCCCGCAGTGACAGGCCACCGCGGAGCAGGCGGGCGAGATTCCGGCCCACCACGAGCTGGCTGAAGTCGAACCATTCGAGCGAGCCCGACCGCCGCATCGGCTCCAAGAGCCGCTCCCGCACCCAGTGCCGCACGGCTGCGGGCGAGACATCGAGCACCTCGGCCATCATGGCTGCCGTGTACAGCCGGCGGACGCCGTGCGCAGGCAGAATCTGGTCGTCCGTGACCGTCTCGGGCATTGGGCAATTCCTCTCAGCGATCGCAGAATCTATCCCAGGGCCAAGGGCACGTCCAACGAACCGTTGGGTTCGCGGCCCCACGCGGGTATTCTCACGCGAGCAATCGGTCTCTCCGCATCCGTTCTCTGGAGCCTGCGTCATGAACAACACCCGTCGTGGTTTTCTTTCGTCGTGTGCCACGCTCGCGGCCGCCGCCGGCGTGCCCTATTTCCATTCGACGCCGCGGACGCTCGCCGACGAGACGAAGTCGAAAAACGACCGGTTCACGATCGGCCTGATCGGCGCGGGCGGGATGGGCGTCGGCAATCTCCGGTCGGCGGCCCAGTGGATCGACGTCGTCGCGATCGCCGACGCTGATTCCGGTCGGGCGGCCTCCGCCAACGAGAAGCTCGCCGGCGGCAAGGCACAGGTCTACGACGACTACCGCCGCATTCTGGAGCGAAAGGACGTCGATGTCCTCCACATCGCCACGCCCGACCACTGGCACACAAAACCGCTGGTCGAGGCGCTACGGGCAGGCAAGGACGTCTACTGCGAAAAGCCGCTCACACTCACGATCGACGAAGGCAAACTCATTCGCAAGGTGCAGCGGGAGACGGGCCGGATCGTGCAGGTGGGAACCCAGCAGCGGAGCACGTTTCCGCTGTTCGTGACCGCGATGGCCCTCGTGGCCGAGGGGCGGCTCGGCCGGATCAAGCGGGTGCAGACCGCGATCGGCAACGCCCCGTCTTCCCCGGCGATCCCGGTCGCCGAGCCGGCGAAGGAACTCAACTGGGATCGCTGGCTCGGACCGGCACCGGCGGTGGAGTATCGGTTCTTTCAGGGCCCGGCCGTCGTGGACAAGGACGGCAAGGAGAAGCGGCCACCGGCCAACACGAACGGTCACTACGAGTTCCGCTGGTGGTACGAGTATTCGGGCGGCAAGCTCACCGACTGGGGGGCGCACCACGTCGACATCGCGATGTGGGCCCTTGCCCTCAATGGCCAGACGGCGGGCCCGACGTCGATCGGCGGCACGGCCACGCACCCCGTCGAGTTCAAGGACGGCATGCCGGTGGAGCGCGACCGCTACAACACCGCGACGGAGTTTCACTTCACGGTCGATTTCCCGGGCGACACGCAGTTGGTCATTCGACACGACACCGACAACGGCGTGCTCATCGAAGGCGACAAGGGCACGATCTTCGTCAACCGCGGTAAGCTCACGGGAGCACCTGTGGACGCCCTGAAGGATGACCCGCTGCCGGCCGACGCCGTCGCGAAGGTCTACCGCCATATGCCCATGGAGGGGAATGAGCGGAAGGCCCACTGGGCCAACTTCCTGCAGTGCGTCCGCAGCGGCGAAATGCCCATCTCCGATGTGCATTCCCATATGAAGATGCTCAACGTCTGTCACCTGGCCGGCATCAGCGGCCGCCTCGGCAGGTCGCTGAAGTGGGACGCCGTTACCGAGCAGGTCATCGGCGACGACCAGGCCAACGCGATGCTCGCCCGCCCGTATCGCAAGGGCTACGAGATCGAAATGTAAGTGGGCACGCTGGCAATCCAGCCTTCGAGTGGATCGAGGTGGCGGGGGAGGCCGTAGCGTGGCAGGGCGGCGGCGTGGGCGGCTTGGAGGGCGCAGATGACGGCGTCCAGCAGGTCACCGCTGCCGTCGGCGATGAGCCGGCGCCGCCACGTTGGCGAGATTGTGAGTGCGATGTCGAGGCTGGCCGCGCCGCGTTCGAGTGCGGCGAGGATCGCGCGACGGTTGGCGCGGCGGTCGGGCGTCTGCTTGGCCGCCGTATCGCTTTTGTAGGACGTCCGGCAGACCCTGCGGGCGGTGAATCCCGGATAGGCTTCGAGGGCGATCCTGCCGCTGCCGCGCGGCGCGTGGCGGTGGGCCGGGAACGCGAGGCCGGCGGCGAGCATCCGGCCGATGCCGGCGTGCATCATCCAGGCAACGGGAGGATTGGCCCAGCGCATCGCCGGGCTCGAGCCGGCGGGCGTGTCGGTTGCCCGCCAGGCGAACTTGTCGCCCGCGGGCCGGCCGTCACACCAGCGGCGAAACACGTCGCGGAGCGCGTCGCGGGGCTGGTCGCAATAGAACCGCACGAACTCCGGCCAGTCGGTGGGCCAGCCCTCGTGCTCGATCAGGCTGCGTGGCTGGCTGAAGGGGAGGTCGAAGCCCCCCACCCAGCGGCCCGGCGCGGCGAGCAGCCCAGCGAACTCATCGAGGCTCGTGAAGGCTCTGATCTCGTCGAGGTCGTAGGCCGGCCGCGGCCTACCGGCTCGCCAGCGGCCGACGGCGACGGTAAGCGGCTTGCGTCGGGATGGCGCCGACGTGAAATCGACGCCGATCACCAGGCTGCCGTCGTGCAGCGGATGGCTCACTTCGCGAACGGCCGGCTCCGTTCGGCGTCGGCCGTCGGGAAGTCGGCGGGCACCGGCTGCTCGACCGCGCCCGTGGCCGCCCACTCGGCGCCCCGCACGAATGTCGTGATGAAGCCCACGCACTCCTGCGACTCGTTGGCGTGGCCCATCGGTGTGTGGAAGACGCGTCCCTTGCCGTGCGCGATCGAAAGCATCATCGGCTCGTGCCGTTTGGTCTTGGGCGAGTAGGCCGTCGCGAGCACCTCCATGTTGGTCGCCGGACCGCGGAGGCTGTCGTAGAGTTCGTCCTTGGCGTGCAGCCACGTGGCCGGCATGCCCTTCGTGATGGGATGGGCCGCGTCACGGACGATGATCGCGAACGGTGCCTGCGGACCGTGGCTGCCGCCAGCCCCCGGCGACGTGTCGCGGACGAGCTTCCCGTCGTCGGAGTAGTAGACGTACGGCCCGCTCTTCTCGTTGCGTCCGCCCCATCCGCCGAGTCCGATCATCTCGTTGTAGGCCGCCCAATCGGGGAACGAGTTGTCGGCCGCATGGACGGCGACGAACCCGCCCCCACTGCGCACGTAATCCTCGAAGGCGGTCCGCGTCTCGGCGGGCCAGGCCGCGGCCCCGTGACCGAAGTTGCTCACGACCACGGCGTAGTCGGCGAAGGCGGGCTTGAACGACGGGTCTTCACCCTTCGGTGCATGCGTGACGACGTCCACGGTGAAGCGGCCGGTGTCTTCGAGATACCGCTTCATCATCTGGGTGGTCTGGGGCCAGTTGCCGTGGTTGTTTTGGCCGTCCACGATCAGCGCCTTGAGTTTCTCGGCGGCTGTCGCGTTGGTGGCGGCGGACAGGATGGCGATTGCGAGCAGGGAGCTGAGCAGGCGCATGGGACACTCCGCGAGAGGTGGGTGACGAAGCGGTAGTGTAGCAGCGGGTGCCCGTAGGCCCGGTCACGGTAGCCCGGTCACGCCGTGACCGGAAAACAAGTCACGGCGTGACTTGCCCACGCGGCAATCACGTCGTGTGGCCGTGGCGGCCGGTGAGGCTGCGGCCCGAGGTCTCGGCAGCCGGCACGTCGCGGGGATCGGAGGCCGGCGGCGGCGGATACACAGCCGGACCCGGCGGGGCGACCGTCGGCGACTGCTCGACCGCCGGCTGCGGGGCTGCCTTCGGCGCCGACTGACTCGGCGTCTGCGGGGCCGCTCCCGGCTCCTTCGCGGCCGGCGCCGGAATCGTCTCGATCTTCTTCAGCGACTGCTCGCTGCTCGGAGCCTGAGCCGAATCGACGACCGGCTTCTCGGCCCGCACCGTGCCCGCGGAGCTCGTGGCAGGGTCAACATGGTTGAGATTCGACGCGCCCCAGCCCTCTTCGACTTTCTTCGGCGCGTCGGCCGGCCGGTCGCTGAACGTCTTCAGGGGGCCAGAGTCGGTGGTAGAGATCGCCGGAGCAGGGGCCGACGTCGGACGCGAGGCTGCAGCCGGAGCGGCGGTCATCGCCGCAGCCGGAATCGGATTGCCACACGGGTCGAGCGGCACCTTCGTGACCACCGTCCGCGGCATCCGCACTGTGTAGGTGTAGGGCGTCCGCTTCTCGACGACCCGCGGCACCTGCATCGTCCGCTCCTCGGTGACGTACTTCATCACCTGCACCTGCACCGGCTCGACCTTTTCCTCGGTGACGTACTTCATCACCTGCATCTGCACCTGGCGGACCTGTTCCTCGGGCACCATCCGGCAGACGGTGACCGGCACCTTGTTCTCGACCCGCTCGACCACCTTGCGGACGGTCTGCACGGGCACCTGACGGGTCGCCGTCTCGGCAACCATCTTCATGGTCTGCACGGGCACCTGCTGGACGACCTGCTCATCGACGTAGCGGACCGTCTGCACCGGCACCTTCTGCGTCACCACGCGGTTGACGTAGGTCGTCTCAGGCACCTGCACCGGCGTGTAGGTGGGCTGGTAGACGCGGTTCACCTGGTTGACGACCGCGCCGGGATTCATCTGCCACACCCAGCCGCCCCGCTGCATGACGGCGAGACCCGTGGAGGGGTCGATGGCGTAGCTGGCGGGCACCCAGCCGAGCGACGTCGTGCCCGGCGTGACGACGGGCGTGACGGTGTCAACGGCCTGGCTGCCGACGGAGTAGGCGGTCCGCATCTGGGTGACCGGCTCGGTGACGGTGTAGGCCTGCTCCCGCTCACTCGTCTCGTAGATCGGCTTGCGGACGGTTGAGACCTGCTGCTGCATCACGGTCTCGTACACAGGCTTCATCACCGTGTACTGCTCCTCGCGGGTCGCCGTCTCGATTACGTCACGGGTGACGTCGTAGCTGCGATCCTGGATCTGCGTCTCGTACACGGGCTTCATCACCGTGGTCCGCTCCTCGCGGGTCTGCGTTTCCCACACGGGACGCTGCACGGTGTAACGACGCTCCTGCGTCTGCGTCTCCCAGACCGGCTTCTGCACGGTGTAGGTTTTCGAGTCGTAGACGGTCTCCTGCGAGATGCGGTAGGCGGTGACCTGCTGCTCGTCGTAGACGGTCTGGTAGTCGAGGCGGTAGGTCTGCGTGGCGACCGGAGCGGGGGCGACGACGGCGTCACCACAGCACTGGGCCCGCGCGGTCCGCATGGCGGGAGCCTGCGGTGCGACGACGAGGGCGGTGCACGCCAGCGACAGCAGGCGGCGAGAGGCGTTCGAACGGCGGCCGAACGGGGTCATGAGTTGGCTCCTGAAAAGACCCTTCGAGACTAATCCGATGTACGCAGGCTTCAACCGAAAGGTTGAGAAAAAAACCACGTTTTTTCGCGAAAAACAGGCCCCCGTCCCTCATGAACGGCGTAACCCGTCCATCTTACGGGGTCGGGGAAGGGCCCGTGGGCAAGTCACGCAGTGACTTGTTCCGGTCACTCCGTGACGGGCCTACCCCTTGCGCTCGAGCAGGCGGCGGCTGCGGGGGTCGAGGGCGGCGATGCTCGGGATCGCGTATCGCATACCGTAGCTGTCGGTCACGAATGCGCTGCCGTCGGGCTGCGCGACGAAGTCGTCGGCGTGGGCCACCTTGAACCGATGCGGGCCGCGGTCGGTGACCACGGTCCACTCGGCAGGCTCTCCATCGGACACCGCCTCGATCTGTTCGATCCGCGGGAGAAACTCCCGCTGGGCAAGCTCCGTTTCGAGGATGGTGCGAAGCGGGGCGGCGATGCCGGAGAGTGATTCGACCCACGCCAACTCACCGCCTTCGGCGGCAACGATCGCAGCCGGACCGGCGGGGTCGCTTACGGGAAAGGCGCGGAGCACGTCCACGTTGGCATGCCGCCGGCCCTGGGCATCGACGAAGTCGAGCCGGCCGTGGGCATGCCGCTCCAGCCGCCAGCCTGCGGGGGAGGAGCCGGTCTGGGGCGTCATGTCATTGGACGTCATGTCGGAAGTCGCGTGGTGCATGGTGTGTCGGGCAGGGGAACGGTGGTGTGACGTCAGACGCCGGCCGCCGCCTCGCTCTCTTCCATCTGCGCCCGATAAAGCCGGGCATAGGCTCCGTCGAGGGCGAGCAGTTCGTCGTGCGTACCCATCTCGATGATGCGGCCGGCATCGAGCACCACGAGCCGATTGGCCCGGCGGAGCGTCGACAGTCGATGGGCGATCGCGATCGTGGTGCGGCCCGTCACCAGTCGGTCGATCGCGGCCTGGATGATCGCCTCGGTCTCGGCGTCGACGCTCGACGTGGCCTCGTCGAGAATCAGGATCCGCGGGTCGACGAGCAGGGCGCGGGCGATCGAGAGCCGCTGACGCTCACCCCCGGAGAGCGATCCGCCGCGCTCGCCGACGCGGGAGTCATAGGCCAGCGGCTGCGCGAGGATGAAGTCGTGGGCGCCGGCGGCCCGGGCGGCCTCCACGATCTTGTCTCGCGGCGCGTCGGGCCGGCCGTAGGCGATGTTCTCCGCGATCGTGCCGAAGAAGAGGAAGGGCTCCTGGAGCACGCAGCCGAGGTTGTGGCGGTAGTCGGCGATCGACAGGTCGCGGAGGTCGACGCCGTCCACCTTGATCGAGCCGCTCGACGGGTCATAAAAGCGGCAGACCAGGTTGGCGAGCGTCGACTTGCCGGAACCGCTCGTGCCGACGAGGCCGATCATCTCGCCCGGCTCGATCACGAGGTCGATGCCGTGGAGCACCTCCCGTGCGCCGTAGCGAAAGTGCACGCCGGAAATTTCGATCCGTCCCTGGATCCGGCCGTCGCCACGGCCGGGCTTCACGGGGTGCGCGGCCTCCGCGACGGACGGCGTGCAGTCGAGGATCTCGAAGATCCGCTGCGCACCGGCCGCAGCCCGCTGGGTCGCGGGCACCATGCGGATCATCGACTCGACGCGGCCGTAGAACCGGGCGATGTAGGCGAGGAACGCCGTGAGGCCACCCACCGTCACGCCGCCGCCGAACACGAGCCAGGCGCCCGCGGCCCACACACACAGGAGGCCAAGCTCGTTGAAAAGCGTCACGAGCGGGCCGCAGAACGACCAGACCACGTTGACGCGGTCGTTGGCATCCAGCACGCGGTCGTTGGCGGCGACGAAACGGTCGATCTCGCGTGACTCCTGGGCGAACGCCTTGACCACGCGGATCCCGGGGATCGTGTCGGCCAACACACTCGTCATGTCGCCCCAGGCCACGCTCGCCCGGCCGAAACCGCGGCGCAGCCGCTCGCGGACGGCGTAGACGAGCCAGACGACGAACGGGAAGGGCACGAGCGTGAGCAGGGCCAGCCGGGGATTGAGCCAGATCAGCACGCCCACCGTGAGCACCATCAGCATCACGTTCGAGGCGAACTCGATCAGGTTCACCGACAGGAAGATATTGATGCGGTCGGTATCGCTGCCCACGCGGGAGATGAGGTCGCCGGTGCGGCGGCCCTGGAAGAAATCGAGTGACAGCCGCTGGATATGGGCGTAGGTCCGCACGCGGAGTCCGGCGGCGATCCGCTCGCTCACCCAGGCGAGCGTCCACGTCTGGGCCCAGGCGAGGAGCCACGCGATGAGGGCCGCAGCCGTGAGGCCGCCGAGATACCACCACACTGCCGAGAATGGCACCTGCTCCCCCGCCTGCCTCGGGATCAGCACCTTGTCGACCAGCGGCATCGTGAGATACGGAGGCACGAGCGCGGCCGACGTGCTGGCCAGAGAAAGCGCGATACCGAGCACGGCCATGCGCCAGTGCGGCTTGGCGAAGCCGAGCAGCCGCGCGAGTGCCCGCCATGATGCGAGGCCGCTGCTCGGCAGGGGGCCGTCATCGTCGCCACGGCCGCGGGCCGGCGCGATCGCGGTGGATTCGCCGGCCTCGTCGGTAGCAGCCGGCGGTGCTGCCGATGGGGCGGTCGGGCCGCCACGAGCCTCGGACCGAGCATCGAAGGCGTCCTCCAGCGCGTGCACGCCCTTCGCCTTGGCGGGCGTGAACAGCCAGCGGGCGATCACTCGGCCCCGTTCGGAGAGCTCGATCCGGCCCACTGCGGACCGGAGATAGACATCGATCCGCGTGCCATCGCCAAGGGGCCACGATCGTGGACCGGGGGTCTCGAGGGTGGCCGCATCGGCGGAGGCGGGGGCATCGGCAACGAGCCGACGATCGGTGAGGGCGATCCAGCCGTCGGTGAATCGCATCTGGCCATCGAGGTCGAACCGGCAGACGGCCACAACCTGTTCGCCCGGCTGGAGCCGAACCAGGTCGCCCCACGGCAGACCGGCGGTCCTGCGGGGCGCGTCCCCGGGGGCTGAGTCTGCGGACAGGGCTGTGGCTGCCATGAATTCCGTTTTTTCTCGCAAAAATGGGGCCAATCGACCGCAAAGCCCGATTGGAAGGGGGGTGAGGCCGCGGGGCACAGAAAGGTGCGTGGCTTTCCGAAGATACCTAGATTAACTTGGTTTGAACGGTCCTCGCTCCGCCGGCTCGACTTCTGCGCCGCGCTGACTGACTTGAAAAAAATTCCCGCCTTCCGCCCCACCGTGACCGTCCGGTTCGGCTCGTTGTCAATTCTTCAATGATTTTGGCCCGGCTGTCCCGCGCTGCACCCGCTCCTGCACGCCTTTCCGATCACGGAGCGGAATCGGCAACGCACTGGCACGCAGAATGCACCTGCTCAAATGCGGCGAAAAATGTTTCGCTTTCGCTGCACGGAAGCGTAAACTTTTCGTCAGCCGCTGCGAAGCCGAGCACGCACACGCGTGATCAGTGGACCCAGTGGCGTGGTTCGATTCATGGTGCCGCGAGAAACGGGCATCGCAAGCGAACGCGCGTCCGTGTGGCGTGCGGCGATGCAATCCGGTCCTGCGGTGTAGGAATCCTTTCTCCCCATGGCCACTTTGGCCGGTCGATTGCTCGACGGGAATCTCTCCCCCACGTTGTGCTCGAACCTGCTGGCGAACCATTGCGTCGCCACAGGACTCCCCCCCGCGGCTCCAGACTGTCAGCCGCCGCCCTGACGCTCCCCCCCGTCGGGTCAGCACGGCTGTCTGCGCTGGCAGACAGGACTGCGCCGGCGACGCGCCGCCGCAGCCAAGCTGTCATCCGTGCGACCTCCTTTCCAGGCACATCTACCGGAATGTCCGGTGGCTGGTGGAGGCGCACACTTCCCGACCCCTGCACGCGTCTGCATGGGATCGAATAGGCACTCAAATCTTTCCATGGAGATTCTGTCGCTCAAGGCTTTGCGCGGTCCGAACCAGTGGGCTTCCTTCCCCTGCCTCGAGGCCTGGGTCGATCTCGGCCACCTCGAGGATTTTCCGTCGCACACCCTGCCCGGATTCAACGACCGCATCATGGCGTGGCTGCCCACGATGATCGAGCACCGCTGCTCGATCGGAGAGCGGGGGGGCTTCTTCGAGCGGCTCCGCACCGGCACGTGGATGGGCCACGTGCTCGAGCATGTCACGCTCGAACTGCAGACCCTCGCCGGCACGCCGGTGGGCTACGGCCGGGCCCGTGAGGCCAACACCCGCGGCGTCTACAAGGTCGTGATCGAATATAAGGAAGAGTCATTCGCGATCGAGTGCTTCCACACGGCGCATCGGCTGCTGATGGCCGCGATCGACGATACCCCGTTCGACGTGACCGCCGAAGTGAAGCGGCTGCGGCAGATCCTGCTCGACGTGCAACTCGGCCCCAGCACGCGGTCGATCGTCGAGGCGGCGGTGGCCCGCGGCATCCCCGTGCGGCGGCTCAACGAGGGCTCGCTCGTGCGGCTTGGCCACGGCGCGAAGCAGCGGCGGATCATGGCGAGCGAGACCGACGCGACCGGGGCGATCGGCGAATCGATCGCGCAGGACAAGGAGCTGACGCGGGCGCTGCTCGCCGAGTCGGGCATTCCGGTGCCCGAGGGGCGGCCGGTGAACGATGCGGCCGATGCCTGGCGGGTGGCGGCGGAGATCGGCACGCCCGTCGTCGTGAAGCCGCGGTATGGCAATCAGGGTCGCGGCGTGTCGGTCAATCTCTCTGGCCAGGCCGAGGTCGAGAAGGCCTGGCAGATCGCCCGCGACGAGGATTCATCGGTCGTGGTCGAGCGGTTCGTGGCCGGTGACGACCACCGGCTGCTCGTCGTGGGCGGCAAGATGGTGGCCGCGGCGCGGCGGTATCGCCCGGCGGTCGTGGGCAACGGCGCAAGCACGGTGCGTCAACTCGTGGACGCCGTGAACGAGGATCCGCGGCGGTGTGGTGACCATGCCGACGTGCTCTCGCCGATTCCGATCGATGAGGTGGCTCTGGCCGTGCTCGCCGAGCAGGGTCTCACGCCGGAGAGCGTGCCGGCCGCCGAACGAGTGGTGTTCCTGCGGCAGAACGCGAACCTGAGCACCGGCGGCACGGCGGAAGACGTGACCGATGCCGTGCATCCGGAGGTGGCCGCGCGGGCCGTCGAGGCGGCGCGGATCGTCGGCCTCGACGTGGCCGGCATCGACATCGTGACCACCGACATCGCGCAGACGCTCGAGTCGCAGCGGGGGGCGGTAATCGAGGTCAACGCGGCCCCCGGCCTGCGGATGCACCTCCAGCCCACCGTGGGCACGCCTCGCGAGGTGGGCCGTGCGATCATCGACGCGATGTTTCCCGAGGGGGAGACCGGGCGGATTCCCACCGCCGCGGTCACGGGCACGAACGGCAAGACGACCGTGGTGCGACTGCTGTCGCACATCTCGGCCACCGGGGGCGCGACCGTGGGCACGACCTGCACCGAGGGCGTATGGATCGGCGGCCGCCAGATCGACGCCGGCGACTGTAGCGGTCCGCAGAGCGCCCGCCGCGTGCTTGCCAACCCGACGGTGACGACGGCGGTGCTCGAGACCGCACGAGGCGGCATCCTCCGCGAGGGCTGTGGCTTCGACCGCTGCGACGTGGCGGTAGTCACCAACATCGGCAAGGGGGATCATCTCGGCATCGGCGAGATCGACACGCCGGAGAAGCTGGCCTGGGTGAAGGGGGCGATCGTCGCGGCCGTGCGGCCCGGCGGCGCCGCCGTCCTCAACGCCGCCGACCCGCTCGTCGTCGACATGAAGAAATGGTGCAAGGGTGAGGTGGTTTACTTTGCCATCGATCCGGCCAACCCGCTCGTCGTCGAGCATCTCGCCGCAGGCGGCCTCGCGGCCACCATTCGCGAGGGCTGGATTGTGCTCTGCGACGGCCCTCGTGAAACGCGACTCGCGCAACTCGACAAGGTGCCGCTGGTGCATAAGGGCCTGGTGCCCTTTCAGGTGGAGAACGCGTTGGCCAGCGCCGCCGCCGCGTGGCGGCTCGGTGTGCCGCTTGAACTCGTGCGGATCGGCCTGGAAACGTTTGCGAACAATGCCGACGGTTCACCGGGACGGTTCAACCTGCTCGACCTCGAGGGTGTATCGATCGTGGTCGACTACGGCCACAACGTGCCCTCGCTCGAGCAGGTCTGCCGCGTGATCCGTGGGCTGCCGCATGGCCGCCGGATCGCGGTCTACTCCGCAGCGGGCGATCGCCGCGATGACGACATGCTCGAACAGGGCCGCCTGCTCGGCGCGGAGTTCGACCGTGTGGTCGTCTATGAGGATTCTTACATCCGTGGCCGTCAGCCGGGCGACATCACGCGGCTCATCGGGCAGGGCGTCAGCGCCGCGACCGCCCCGCGGGCCACGGCTGCCGAGGCCGGTGGCACCTGGGCCTCGTCGGTGCAACTCGTGCTCGAGGCCGCCCGGCCAGGTGACCTCGTGCTTGTGCAGGCCGACGTCGCCGAGGAGGCGTTGCCCTGGCTCACGGAGAAGTACGGTCGCCGGCTGCGGGAAACGACGCTCGACGAGATGGCCGCCAAGGTGGTCGCCCGCCGACTCGCGTAGACGGGTAGCCCGGCCACGCCGTGACCGGTTTGCGTGGCTTGACGGGCCTACTTCAGCCCGGGGCGGCGGTCGAGCGCGCCGCGGACGCCGAGCTGCTCGGGATGGCGGGCGATCTTGTCGGTGAACACGCGAACGTCGTCCACGATCGGCCGGAGTTCCTTCGTGAGGTTGTTGACGTTGGCGGCTGCCTGGGCGAGGTCGTCGTAGACCTTCGGGTCGCGGACGAGCTTGCCGAGCGTGCCTTCCGACTCGTTGAGTGCCCTGGTGAAGAAGACGGCCTGCTGGAGCACCTCATCGAGCCGGCCGATCGTCTTGTCGACCTGGGCCACCATCCCCTCGCCCCGCTCGCCGAGCGGGCGGGTGAGCCCCTCGAGGTTCCGCAGGTTGCGATCGGCCGTGTCCACCGTCGTGCCGATGCCCTGCACGGTGGTGCGGAGGTCATTCATCACCTCCGGCAGGCCGTTGAGCGTCTCCTTCAGTTTCGCTCGGGCGTTGGCGTCGCCCATCACGTCGTTGATGTTGTCCATCGCCAGGCTGAAGGCGTCGAGGGCCTTCTCCGTCTTCGCCACCATCTTGGCGAACGTGTCGTCTTCGCCGAGCAGGAGCCGGTCGAGGTTGGCCGAGAGCTTTGTCACCGACTCGCTCGCCTGCGTGAGCGATTCGAGGGCCGAGCCGAGCTTCGGCTCCAGCGTGGCGAAGACCTCGAAGGGATCGCGGGAGACGGCCCCCACGAGCACCTCCTCTGGAGCGATCCGTTGCCGTGGCGGCACGACCCGGCCCGGAACGAGCTGGATCTCGGCGTCACCGAGCAGCGTCGTGGCGATCCGTGGCTGCTCGTCCTTGTAGATCGGCACGTAGGAGTCGATGTCGGCCACGACGCTCACGCCCCCTCTTTCGTCGAGCTCCACGTCGGCCACCCGGCCGACGAGGATGCCGTTCTTCCGCACAGGCGTGCCGTTCGACACGCCGCGGGCGTCGGCGAAGCTCATCTTGAGCGGATAGGTCGCCTGTACGAGCGACGGCAGGTCGCCGAAGAGCACGATCAGGATGCCGGCGATGATGGCTGTCGCCAGTACCACCACACCCACGCGAAACTGCATCATGCGGTCGTTCACGTCGTCTCCTCCTCGTCGTCAGTCGTCTCGTCGTCGGTGACCGCTCCACCATCAGTGGCAGTGGGCCGGCCACGTTCGGTCAGACCCTGCTCCTCGAGCAACTCGGTCAGCCGGTTCCCGGCCCGCCCCTCGATGAACTGGCGAACCCGTGGGTCGCGGCTGCGGTCGAGGTCCGCAGGCGTGCCGTCGAACACGATCTGCGGCTCGTCGGGCCGCAGTCGAAAGAGCGGGTAGAGCATGATGATCCGGTCGGCCACCTTGCGGGCCGTCGACATGTCGTGCGTGACAACCACGCTCGTCACCCGCGGCCGCTCTCGCACCCGGAGGATCAGCTCGTTGATCACATCGGTCATGATCGGGTCGAGGCCGGTGGTCGGTTCGTCGTAGAGGACGAGTTGGGGATCGAGGGCCAGCGCCCGGGCGAGGCCCGCCCGCTTCCGCATGCCCCCCGAGAGCTGCACCGGCTTTTTCAACAGCACCGTGCGCGGTAGCCCCACCTCGTCGACCAGCGTGCCCACGATCTCTGCGATCTCGTGCTCGGAGAGCCGCGTGTGCTCGCGGAGCGGAAAGGCGATGTTGTCGGCGATCGTGTAGCTGTCGAAGAGGGCAGCCCCCTGGAACACGAAGCCGTATTTCGTGCGCAGGTGGGCGAGTTGGCGGTCGTTCATTCGCGACAGCGATCGCCCCTCGAAGGCGACATCGCCCGCGGTCGGCCGCACGAGACCGATCATCGTCTTGAGCAGCACCGTCTTGCCGCAGCCGCTCTCCCCGAGCACAACGAGCGTCTGCCCGGCATCCAGGTCGAGCGAGATGTCGCGGAGTACCTGCTGGCTGCCGAACCGCACGCCGAGCCCATCGACCCGCAGGACCGGCGGGTCGGACTCGGCATTGGCTCGGGAGGTGGCGGGAGCGGTAGCGGGCATGGGATGGTGGCTCGCGGGTCAGAGCAGCTTGCGGGGACCTTCGGGCCGGAAGAAGTCGTGGAAATTGTTGAGCCCGATCCCGAGGAACAGATCGAGCACGAGAATCAGGACGAACGAGTGGACGAAGGCATTGGTAGCAGCCCGTCCCACGCCCTCGGCGCCGGGCGTGCAGTGAAAGCCGTGGTGGCAGCTCACCAGGGCGATCGCCGCGCCGAAGAAAAAGCTCTTGAAGATGCCCATCAGGAAGTCGAAGGCATCGACGTAGGCCCGGGAGTTTTCCCAATAGTGGTGGTAGTCGATCCCGAGCAGCACATGCGAGTAGAGATAGCCGCCGAGCACACCCATGAAGTCGGCCATCACCGTGAGCGACGGGATGAGCACGAGGCAGCCGAGGAACCGGGGCACGACCAGGTAATAGATGGGGTTGGCCCCCATGCTCTCGAGCGCATCGATCTGCTCGGTCACCCGCATCGTGCCCAGCTCGGCGGCCATCGCGCTGCCGACGCGGCCGGCGAGCATCGTGGCCGCGAGTACCGGGCCGAGCTCGCGGACGAGCGAGAGGTTGATCACGGAGCCGAGCCGGGTCTCGAGGCCGAGCGCCTTGAACTGGGCGTAGCTCTGCACGGCGAGCACCATGCCGATAAAGAGCCCCGTGAGCGCGACCACCGGCAGCGACATCACGCCGATCTGGTAGAAGCTCGGGAGGAGCACGTCGCGCCGCTGCCGCCTGGCGAACATCCAGCCGAACGTCTGGAGCGTGAAGATCGCCACGTCGCCGATGCCGGCCACGCTCGACATCGCGAAGCTGCCGAGGTTGGCGACCATCCCGGCGAGCCAGCCGTTGACGGCGGACTGCGGGGCGGCGGTGGCGGGTGAACTGGCCATGGCGAGCGTGTCCGAGAGGGCGTGCGCAGTGGAGGCGCACCACACCCTGCCGGTCGTATCGGCCATGCCGGTCGGGCAGCTTGAGCCGACTACAACGTCTCTGTGCTACGGCGGCAATCTAGGCAAGCTGCGTGGTAGGTGGTCCTGTCACGCCGTGACAGGCATGCCGGTCGGAGGCCCGTCACTCCGTGACGGGCTGTTTCTCCGGTCACGGCGTGACCGGGCCACTTGCTTGCCCGTTGCGGAGCAACGGGCCTACGGCAGGCAGCCCGAGTCCAGATCGGCCGTAGCAGAATGGCGCGGTCAGGCCGCGACGCGGCGGTGGGCGATCTCGGGGAAGGCCTCGGTGTGGGCGTGACCGCCCCGCGACCGGATTCTGAGCATCGTGAGCAGCCCACGACGAACCCTGCGGAAGGGCACCGCCACGCAGCGGTGGGCCCGGATCCACCAGGGCCGGAGTTGCTCGAGGTCGGCGGCGGTGGCCGAGATCTGGTCGGGGCGATGCCGCAGCCGGTGCTTGAGCAGGTGGTAGTCGTCGCACCGCTGCAGGAGCCGAAGCAGGCCGCCGCAGAGGCCGGCCACGAGCCGGTTCGACCGCGGCAGGGCGAACGAGATCTGGAAGTCGATCAGGTGCGGCCGTCCGTCGTCGTCGACGAGGATGTTCTCACGCTTGTGGAGATCGACGTGGGCCACGCCGCGGCGATGGGCCTCCGCCAAAAGCGCGGCAAGACGCGGGAAGAACTGGTCGTTTACCCGCTCTTCTTCCGCGAGCGCATGCCCCTCGATCCACTCGTGGGCCACCGCATTGGTGAGCCGGCGACCCTCCACCTCCACCGCGCCGAGCGACACCGGGATGCCGTCGATGCCCGCGAGCCGTTCCATGAACCGCTCTTCACGTCGGGCGAGCAACCGGCCCAGCCAGGCCATCGGGATCACGAGGATCGGCTGGCGGCGGTTGAACTTGCAGATCGCCTTGCGCGTCGCGGAGGCGTAGACGGCGGATGCGGCCCAGGAATCGTGCTTGAGGGTTTCCTGCCGGTGAAACGACTCCCCCTGCATCCGGATCGTGCGCGGGGGCTCGTGCTTCCCGAGCGCCCGAAACAGCGCCGGCCGCGGCCGGGCCGCTGCAGGCAGTTCCGCCACGTGGATCCCCAGTCCGCCCGCGTGCATCGCCATCCGGTTTCCCTCCGCCTCGAGGAATGGCGGTAGAGACACCGCCCGGAGGGAGGATCGACGCTCGGGGCCGATTCCTGCGGCACCTCCGGAGGAATCGGTAGGGGTTGCCCGGATTGCCCGGTCGTAGGCCCGTCACTCCGTGACGGGCTCAAGTGGGTTTATCACGCCGTGACAGACTTTCCGGTGTGGTCCTGTCACGCCGTGACAGGCTTTCCGGTCACGGCGTGACCGGGCTACCGTGACCGGGCTACCGTGACCGGGCTACCGTGACCGGGCTACCCTAGCCCGTCAGGAGGCCGAGCCTTCTGCCGGGCC
Organism: bacterium; assembly: GCA_029978085.1. Lineage (GTDB taxonomy): Bacteria > Planctomycetota > Planctomycetia > Pirellulales > UBA1268 > QWPN01. The sequence continues at coordinate 33,004 of JAPOJV010000001.1, read as the reverse complement.
GGCGGCGACCGGTTCGGCCGTCACCAGGCCCTTGAACGAGAGCTGCTTCTTGCCGGCAACCTCGATGCAGTCGACCTGAATCGTGTCCTTGCCCTCGAACTCGCCCTTGAGGAGTTCCTCGCTCACGGGATCCTCGATGAAGTTCTCGAGGGCCCGACGCAGCGGGCGGGCACCGAAGTCGGTGTCGGAGCCCTTCTTGATGAGGAACTTCTTCGCTTCGTCGGTGAGTTCGAGCTTCAGACCGCGCTCGCCGAGCCGCTCGCGCACCTTCGCCAGTTCGATGTCGATCACCTGCTTGAGGTCATCGACGGTGAGGTGGTGGAACACGATCACGTCGTCGAGCCGGTTGAGGAACTCCGGACGGAAGACCTTCTCGATCCGCTCGTTTACGCGGCCCTTCATGCCCTCGTAGCTGGCATCGTCGTCTGGCTTCTGGAAGCCGAAGGCGGCCTCGTTCTTGATCGCCTCGGCGCCCGCGTTCGTCGTCATGATGATGATCGTGTTGCGGAAATCGACGTTGCGACCGAACGAGTCGGTGAGCCGTCCCTCCTCCATCACCTGGAGCAGCATGTTGAAGACGTCGGGATGAGCCTTCTCGATCTCGTCCAGCAATACCACGGCGTAGGGGCGGCGGCGGATTTTCTCCGTCAGCTGCCCACCTTCCTCGAAGCCCACGTAGCCCGGCGGCGCACCGATGAGCCGGCTGACGTTGTGCTTCTCCATGTATTCGCTCATGTCGATCTGAATGAGCGCGTCGGCGTCGCCGAACATGAACTGGGCAAGCGCCTTCGCGAGCAAGGTCTTGCCCACGCCCGTCGGGCCGGCGAACACGAACGAGCCGATCGGTCGCTTCGGATCCTTGAGCCCGGAGCGGCTGCGACGAACCGCCTTCGACACGCTCTTGATCGCGGCATCCTGGCCGATGACCTTCTTGTGCAGTTCCCCTTCCATGCCCATGAGCCGGGCCTGGTCTTCGGTGGACATCCGCGTGAGCGGGATGCCCGTCATCTTGGAGACGACCTCGGCCACGACCTCCTCGTCGACCACGCCGTCGGTCTCGCGCGACTTGTCGCGCCAGTCGCGGGTCATGGCCTGCTTCTTCTTCTTGAGCTTGTCGGCCTGGTCGCGGAGCGCCGCCGCCTTCTCGAAATCCTGGTTGGCGACCGCCTCTTCCTTCTCCTTGTTGAGCCGCTCGACTTCCTCGTCGATCTCCTTCAGATCTGGCGGCTTCGTCATCGCCTTGAGCCGCACGCGGGCGCCCGCCTCGTCGATCACGTCGATCGCCTTGTCGGGGAGGCAGCGGCCGGTGATGTAACGGCTGGAGAGATCGACCGCGGCCTCGAGGGCGGCGTCGGAGATGCTCACGCGGTGGTGGCTCTCGTAGCGGTCGCGAAGCCCCTTGAGGATCTCCACCGCCTCGTCCTTCGTGGCTGGCTCCACCATGATGATCTGGAACCTGCGGTCGAGCGCCGAGTCCTTCTCGATGTACTTGCGGTATTCATCGAGCGTGGTGGCACCGATGCACTGGATCTCACCGCGGGCGAGGGCCGGCTTGAGCACGTTGGAGGCGTCGATCGCCCCTTCCGCGCCGCCGGCGCCCACGAGCGTGTGCAGCTCGTCGATGAACAGGATCGTGTTCTTCGCGCGGCGAACCTCGTTCATCACCGCCTTGATCCGCTCCTCGAACTGGCCGCGGTACTTTGTGCCGGCGACCATCATCGCCAGGTCGAGCACCACGATCCGCCGGTCGGCGAGGATTTCGGGCACGTTGCCGTCGACCACCCGCTGGGCGAAGCCCTCTACGATCGCCGTCTTGCCCACGCCCGCCTCACCGAGGAGCACGGGGTTGTTCTTCGTGCGGCGGCAGAGAATCTGCACGGCCCGCTCGATCTCCTTCTCGCGGCCGATCACGGGGTCGAGCTTGCCCTGGCGGGCCAGTTCCGTGAGGTCGCGGCCGAAGCTGTCGAGCGCCGGGGTCTTGCTCTTGCCGCTCTTCGGGCTGCCCTCGCCGCCACCGCCGCCGGCACCGGCTGGCTGCCGGCCGCCCATCCCGGCCCGCTCGCTGCCCTCGCCCTCCATGCCGTGGCCGAGCAGGTTGAGCACCTCCTCGCGGACGTCCTCGAGCTTGAGGCCGAGGTTCATCAGCACCTGGGCCGCCACCCCTTCCTGCTCGCGGAGCAGGCCGAGGAGGATGTGCTCGGTGCCGACGTAATTGTGGTTGAGGTTGCGGGCCTCCTCCATCGAATACTCGATCACCTTCTTGGCCCGGGGCGTCTGCGGGAGCTTGCCCATCGTCACCATGTCGGGGCCGCTCTGCACGAGCTTCTCCACCTCCATGCGGATCTTCCGCAGGTCGATGTCGAGGTTCTTGAGCACGTTGGCGGCGACGCCGCTGCCCTCTTTGATCAGCCCGAGCAGCACATGCTCGGTGCCGATGTATTCATGGTTGAACCGCTGGGCCTCCTGATTGGCCAGCTGCATCACCTTGCGGGCGCGGTCGGTGAAACGCTCGTACATGGGCTCTGATTTCCTTCCCGGCTGTCGGTCCGTTCTGCCTGTTCGTTCGGGCTGTCTCTCTGCGGAGTCGCGGCGGGGGCCATTTCGGCAGCCCCCGCCTCTCTTCCCTCTCCTCTGCAAACCCTACGCCAACTCAACGGAAATCGTTCGCTTCCGACTCCGGTTTGGGGCAGGCCCTCGCAGACGGGACAGCGAATTCTAGGGGGGCACGGCCGGAATGTCTGTGGCGGACGTCGCAGCGCGGCGAAAACCCCGGATTCCGTGGCCTCGCGACCAGCCCGAACCGGTGACGGACAGCCGCGAGGATCAGGTCAGGCGGCAGCTGTGTGGCGGCCGGCGTCGTCGGCCGGCGGCTGCAGGGAGAGAATCGCCGGCCCGGGCGTGTCGCCGGACGCACGGCTGTCGGCGTCGATGCGGGCCAGTTCGCGGACGATCGCGGACTGCCAGAGTCGTCCGGAGTCGGCATGGGACAGCTGGTCGAGTGCCGCCCGGGCCTCGTCGAACCGGCCCACGCGACGCAGCAGCGTGCCGAGCAGCAGCTGGGCCTCGCCGTCGGTCGAATCCCGCTGGAGGAGCGTCCGCAGCGTCGCTTCGGCGGTGAGCCAGTCGTGGGCGAGATAGGCGTTGCGGGCCTTCACGTAGAGCGTGTCCGACTCGGCATCGCGTCCCGCAGCGAGCGGCGGCGGAAAGGCCGACAGCGCCGAGGCGGTGGCGAGCCCCCAGATCACCGCCGTCGCCACCCACACCGCGAGCCGCGCCGGCAGTTCGATCAGGTCCGACCAGATCCAGGTGGTGAGCACGGCGACGTCGAGCGTGAGGGCGAACCCGACGGCGACGACGAGCCCGGGCAGACTCCCCCGCAGCCAGAGCCAGGGCAGGCCCGGCCAGAGCAGGGTGAGGTAGCGGGCGGCACGCATAGCGTCGGCTCACGGGACGGATGGGCGGCAGAGTCTAGGAACCGAACCGCGTTTCACAAACCCGTATCTCTTCAGGCTTTATAGTGGCAGGTCAGAAAAGGTAGGCGAGGGGGTCGGTGCAAGCACGAGGTGCATTTGGACCGAGTCCTCGAGGTCCCGCGACGAGACTTGTACCGCCCCTGAGCCGGTGAATCTCTCTCGAGCCGCTCCAACTCGGGCCACGAGAAAAGGCAGGTAGGAAAATCATGCAGACCAGTGAAGACGGGCAGGGAGGCGCGGCTGGCGTGTGGCGGGCGATCGATGCTTCGGCCAACCGGGCGGCCGAGGCGATCCGCGTGCTCGAAGACGTGGCCCGGTTCGTGCTCGATGACGTCGCGCTCACGAGCCTCGCCAAACAGCTGCGGCACGAACTGGCCGCGGCCCTCGCGCACCGGGGGCTCGAGTCGCGGATCGCGCTGCGTGACGTGAGCGGCGACGTCGGCGCGGGCATGGCGAAGCCGGCGGCACTGCCGCGGGCGTCGGTCGCCGATCTCGTCGCCGCGAATGCCGCCCGCGGCACGCAGGCCGTGCGCAGCCTCGAGGAATGCGTGGCCGTGGTCGTGCCCGAGGCGGCGGCGGCGTTCGAGCGGATTCGGTATCGCCTCTATGCGCTCGAGCGGGCGGCGGCGGCGGCCGTGCGATCGCGGGATCGGCTGGCAGGCGTCAGGCTCTGCGTGCTCGTCGACGGCCGTGGCGACCAGGCCGCGTTTGAAAGGCTCGTGGAATCGCTGCTCGAAGCGGGAGTGCGGATGCTACAGATTCGCGACAAGTCGCTGGCCGTCCCGGCGCTGGCAGCCCGGGCCGCAGCGGCCGTGGCGATCGCGCGTCGACGTGACCGCGAGCGGCCGGCGGTCGTGATCGTGAACGACCGCGCCGACGTGGCGGCGGCGATCAACGCGGATGGCGTGCATACGGGGGCCGACGACCTCGCGACGCCGCTCGTGCGGCGGGTGATCGGCCCCGATCGGCTGCTCGGCCGCACGGCCCACGACTATGCCGAGGCCCGGGCCGCGGTGAACGAGGGGGCCGACTACCTCGGCATCGGCCCCTGCTTCCCGTCGCATACGAAATCGTTCGGCGAGTTCGCGCCACGGGAGTTTCTCGCGCGGGTGGCCACGGAGATCGCGCTGCCGGCCTTCGCGATCGGGGGCGTAACCCGCGAGCGGCTCGAATCGCTCGCCGCGCTCGGCATCCGCCGCGTGGCGGTGGCGTCGGCGATCACGGCGGCCGCGGATCCGGCGGCCGAGGCCGCTGCCTTCATCGAGCGGCTGGCGGAGCTGGATCGGTCGGCAGCGGATCAGTCGACGTAGCGGCTGGTGCTCCTCCGACTGGAGGCGGCTGTTCCTTCAACAGTCGCAGGACGGCCTGGGCGATGTCGGCCTCGTCTCGGCTCCGATAGCCCACCCAGACCTGCCGCACGCGGGAATCGGGGCCGATGAGAAACGTCGTCGGGAAGGCTTCGAGGCCGTACGCCGAGGCAAAGAGGCTGCGGGCCGGCGGATCGGCGAAGCCCCAAGGCCGCAGCGGCAGATTGTGCTCGACGAGATAGGCGGCGGTCGTGGCGGCGAGTTCGTCGAGATCATCCGTGCCGCACGACACGGCCACGAGTTGAAACCGCGGCTCGTCGGCCAGTTGGGTGGCCAGCCGGACGAGGCCGGGCAGCTCGCGGCGGCAGGGCGGACACCAGGTGCCCCAGAAGTTGAGGAGCGTCACCTTGCCGGTGAGCGTCGGCGCGGTCGCCCGGGGATCACCGAGCGACACGACGGGGAGCGACCCGACGCCGCGGCCGACGGCCGGATGGCCACGACCAGGAGACTCACAGCCCACGATGCTGATCGCTATTGCCGCGAGGACGAGCATGAGCCGCCGCCACGTCTCTCCGCGCATGGTTGCTATCATCGTCCGCCAATCCTCGTGTGACCGTGTCAGTGTACGAAGTCGAACTCACATTCCGCGTGGCCGATGCCGCCGCACTCGAGCGGCAGCCCTCTCCGCGTACGGCGGCCGAACGCCGTAGCTCCCTGGAGCTGCTGCTCTGTGACGAACGGCCCACCCCATGAGCGAGCCCAGCGCACGCGGCCCGCGAGAGGTGCGCAACACGCTCTGTCTCGAGCTCTACCATGTGATCGTCCGCGTCGGCTGGATCTTCAAGACCGAGACGATCATCATGCCGGCCGTGCTCGACGCCGTGGTCGATTCGGGCACGCTCCGCGGCCTCCTGCCCGTGCTCAACCGTGGCGGCCAGAGCCTGCCACCGCTGTTTGTCGCAGGGGCCGTCGGCCGTCGGCCAATCAAGAAGTGGCTGCTCGTGGCTGCGGCGGTCGCCAAGGCTGCCTGCTTCGCCCTCCTCGCCTGCGCCTGGACACCGCTGCGGTCCCAGCCGGCTCTGCTCGCCGCGGTGTTCCTCGTGCTCTACGCGACGTTCTCGGGCTGCAACGGTCTCTCGCAGCTCGTCGCCGCCGCCCTGCAGGGCAAGCTCATCGCTCCGGGGCATCGCGGCCGGTCGCTCGTCGTGAATGCCGCCCTGGGCAGCCTGCTCGCCATCCTCGCCGCGATCCTGTTCCTGCGACCCTGGCTCGCCGAGCCCGACGGCTTCACGAAGATCTTCGCAGTGACCGCCGCCTTCTTCGCCCTGGCGGCGATCGTGCCGGCGTTTCTCGATGAGCCGCCCGACGCGCCGCTCACGCAGGCCACGGCTGTGCGGGAGTCGGGAGTCGCGGCCCGCTTCAGACAGGCCGTCGCCGAATGGCGGTACACGCTCATGGCGGATCGGGCGCTCGTGCGGCTGGCGGTCGTCGCCGCCTGCTTCTCCGGCGTGATCATGCTGTTCCCTCATTATCAGGCATTCGCCCGCGACCGGCTCGGCACGCCGCTTATGAGCCTGCTCACGTGGGTCGTCGTTCAAAACGTGTCGACGGGATGCGTGAGCCTCGTCGCCGGGCCGTCTGCCGACCGCCGCGGCACTCGTATCGTGCTCATCTGGCTCGTGGCCCTCTCATCGCTCGTGCCGCTGGTGGTCATTGGCCTGTCGCTCGCCCCCCACGCACTCGCGGCTGACTGGTTCTGGATCGTCTACCTGATGCTCGGGCTCAATCCGATCTCACTCCAGATCTTCACGAACTATGCGCTCGAACTCGCGCCCCGGCCTCGCGATCACGCCCGCTACGTCAGCATCGTCGGGGCGGCTCTCGCGGCCCCGTTCGTATGCTCGCCCCTCGTCGGCTGGATGGTCGATGCGGTCGGCTTTCGGCCGGTCTTCCTGGCCGGGGCGGCGGTGATCGCGACCGGGGCCGCTGTGGCCACGGGGCTCCCCGAGCCCCGGCGGCGGTGACGACCGGCCGGAATCGTGGCCGATTCGCCGATTGCGACGTCGGCCGCCGCGGGCCTATGATCGTGTCGTTAACGAAGGTCCAGGCCGTGAAAAAGGTGCCAGCCACCTTTTGCCTGTCGCCGCAGGTGACACGGACCCGTTCCAGACAAAAGGTGGCTGGCACCTTTTTCACACAGGAGTCGCAAGTCATGAAGAATCGTCACGCCCTGCCTTTCGTCGCGTTGGTCGTCGCCGTCGTGTGCTCGTCGGTCGCCATGTCGGCCGTGAAAGAGCCGAAGGACGCGAAGTGCCCGGTCTCCGGTGCCAAGTGCAATCCCGAGAAGGCCGCCGACTTCGCCGGTGGCAAGGTCTACTTCTGCTGCGGCAACTGCTCGGGCAAGTTCGAGAAGGACTCGGCGCCGTTCGCGGCCAAGGCCCACCAGCAGCTCGTGGCCACCGGCCAGCTCAAGCAGAAGGGCTGCCCGTTCAGCGGCGGACCGGTGAAGGCCGGCACGGAGCTCGCCATCGGCGACGCCGAGGTCGGCTTCTGCTGCAACAACTGCAAGGGCAAGGTCGAGAAGGCGTCGGATGACGAGAAGGTCACGCTCGTCTTCGGCAGCATCGAGAAGGGCTTCGAGCCGGCCGCAAAGTAGCAGTCGTCGGCGATGGTCAGCCGGTTGCTTGGAAGCCCGAAGCGCGAGCTAAGGGAATCCGCGAGGCTTTACGAGAAACGGACCGCATACCCTCGGCTCGCGCCACGGGCTTCACGGGCATCGTTCACGCCGGATATGCGGCTTCCGCCCGGCTGAATTGGCCTAGGGTCGGGCGCCGAGACTTGAAATACTCCGCTGGGGCCGACGGGCCCCGCGGAGTTTTTTCATGCGCGTGTTTCTCTCGGCCGGCGAGCCTTCGGGCGACCACCATGCGGCGCTGCTCGTGGAGTCGCTCCGCGCGCGGCGGCCCGATGTCGAGTGCGTCGGGCTGGGGGGGCCGTGCATGGAGGCTGCCGGCTGCCGGCTCGTGGCGGACCTCACCCGGCTGGCCGTGATGTGGTTCCTCCGTGTGATCCTCAACATCCACCGGTTCGTGGACCTCGCGCGGCGGGCCGAGCGGAGCTTTCTCGACGCCCGCCCCGACGTCGTCGTACTCGTCGACTTTCCCGGCTTCCACTGGTGGCTCGCCTGGCGGGCGAAGCGGCACGGTATCCCGGTCGTCTTCTACTGCCCGCCGCAGATTTGGGCCTGGGCCAGTTGGCGGATCGGCAAGATGCGGCGGCTCGTCGACCACGTGCTCTCGGCGCTGCCGTTCGAGCACGACTGGTTCCTGGCCCAGGGGATGCGGAGCACGCTCGTGGGGCATCCGTTCTTCGACGAGCTCGACTGCGGGCCGCGCCGCGGTGACCGCGTCGATACGGCGCGGCCGCTCGTGCTGCTCCTGCCCGGCTCACGGAGCCAGGAGATCGAAGGCAATTTCGCGTCGATGATCCGGTCGGCGGTCATGGTGCAGGCGCGGGTGCCGGGTGCACGATTCGTCGTGGGAGCGCTCAACGAGCGGTATGCCCGCATGATCAGGGCCACACTCGCGGCCGAACGGCAGCCGGTGGAGATCGACGTCGAGGTCGGACGCACCCGCGAGCTCATCAGCCAGGCGGCCGTTGCCCTCGCGGTGAGCGGGTCGGTCTCGCTCGAGCTGCTCGCGGCCCGAGTGCCGACCGTGATCGTCTATCGGGTCAGCGGTCTCGCCTATGTCGTGCAGAGCTGGTATCGGCGGGTGAAGTTCATCACGCTCGTGAACCTGCTCGCGGCCGCCGAGCCGATCGAGCGGGTGCAGGGCGTCGTGCGGCCGCCGGTCGGCGTGCCTCCGGCCGACCCCGATGCGGTGTACCCCGAGTATCTGGCCGTGGCCGATCCGGCCGATCGTGCGGCCGGGCATCTCGTGGAGTGGCTCACCGAGCCGGCGTCACGCCGGGCGATCGTCGCCCGACTCGACGAACTGGCCGAGGAAGTGGCCCACGGCGGCTCCGCGGACCGCGCCGCCGCAGCCGTGCTCGCGATCGCAGCGGGTGACGCCGTGCCGACGCTGGCAGGCCGAGCAACGGCCGGCCGCGACGCGGCATGACGCGTCACGCCGGCCCACGTGGCCCGCACGAGCGACAGGCTCGTGAGGGAGGAGCCGCCGCTGTCGGGGGCGAACCGCAGGCCGGTCTGGCCGCGGAAGTTGACGGTGACCGCGGGTGGGCCGGTGAAGCCGGGCACGGTGGAGCCGTTGATCGTGACTGTGTCGGTGATGGCCGGAAGCGCGGAGGAGAGCGAGATTTCGCCGGGCACGGCGAACGCGATCTCATCGGCCCCGGAATTGGCGTTGGCCTGATTGATCGCCCACCGCAGCGAACCGTCACCCGCGTTCAGCACGGCCGCTCAGGGCACGGTCGGCACATGAGGCTCCGCCGCTGCCACCGTCGTGCGGGCGATCTCACGGGCGGCGGCGGCGTCGTCCCGTGTGTAGAAACCGGACGGCGTCAGGTCCTCGGCGCCGTAAAAGGCCAGCTCGCGATCGCGGCGGAGCGTGCGGGATCCGGCGGCGAGCGCTTCCACATGCTGCTGCACAGCCTGCGGGAGCCGCGACTTCTCGGCCACGAGCACCTCCGATACGTCGTGAATCCGCGGCGGCTCGATGCCAGCGATTCGCAACAAACCCTTGAGCGCCAGCTCGACCACTTCCTGCGACTCGCGCACGACATCGGCCCAGCTCTGTGCGGCAAAGAGCGCGTCCACCGCGGCCAGCCGGGCCTTCGCGCGGCGAATGTAGTCGGCTCCCAGTTCAGGGCTGCGCATCGCGATCCTCGTGAATCCAGTAGGGCTGGCCTTGCGCCATCTTCCGCGTCAGTTCGCCCGCGGCGATCCGCTCCCTGATCGCGATGAGTCGCCGCGACACGGCGAGGTCGCGGTCATAGAGCACGATGCCGCACACGGCAGCCTCCGCCCAGCTCCCGGAGACTCTGTCGGCGGGAGCCGGCAGATGCACGAAATGCAGATCGACCTCGCGGCCATTCCACGAGGGCACCACTCCCTCCCACTCCCGGTAGAGGGAGCGAGTGATCGGTACGCCGGCCGCGAGCACCACGAGCAGATCGACGTCGGACCCGGCAGCGAGTTCGCCCCGCGCGAACGATCCGTAGATGATCACTCCCTCCAGATCGCTGCCGAGCCGCGTGCGGAGTGGCAGCACAGCGGTCGAGGCGGCATCGAGCCCTCCCGCCCCCGGGGCGGTCAGCGTGCGTCCGCACCAGTCGTTGAGCGATACGCCCGCCGCATGGGCATCCTCTCGCAGGAGGCCGTGCAGGTGCGGGTCGAGGCGAAGCACGAACTTCCCGGAGGCTCGTGAGCGGCTCGCCGCCGGCCCCCGATCTTGGGAGCTCACGCCGTTCGGGGGGATACTGTTGGTCATGGCTTCATGATATCACGCAGCCCTGGGGCCTGCCCGCTTGCCCAGACTGCGACCGGTCGGGTGCCGGGTTCATTGCAGCGGCACATCGCTTGCCTTACAATCGGGTAAGGAACAGCGGAGCCGGACATGTCGACTGCAACGCTCACCAGCAAAGGCCAGATCACCATCCCGGCGGAGGTCCGGCATGACCTCAAGGTTGATGCCGGCGATCGAGTGGAATTCATCCAGATCGCGCCGGGCCGCTATGAATTCGTAGCGGCCAATCGCAGCGTCACCGAACTCAAGGGCATGTTCGGAAAGGCCGCCAAAAAGGTATCGATCGAGGAGATGAATGCAGCCATTGCGCGGCGCGGGGCGTCGGCGCGATGATTTGTCTCGACACCAACGTGCTGGTGCGCTACATCATGCAGGATGACCCGAGGCAGTCGCCGAAGGCCACCCGATTGATCGAGTCACTGGATGCGGAGCGTCCGGGTTTTGTCACGGTGGTTTCGGTGGTCGAACTGTACTGGGTCTTGACGTCCTGCTATGGCCTCGCCGGCCATGACGTCAAGCAGGCTCTCGAGGCGTTGCTGAGGGCAAAGCAGATCGTGGTGGACCGTGCCGATCAGGTGCTCCGTGCCGTGCGGGTCTTCGACGATGGGAAAGCCGATTTTGCAGACTGCCTCATCGAGCGGATCGCCTCTTCGATGGGATGCACCGAAACCGTGACCTTCGACGCGGGGGCGGCGAAGTACGCCGGCATGTCACTGCTTCGCTGAACGAGCGGCCTTCAGCCGGCAGCCGCCGACTCCGGGCCGGGTTGCGGTGTTCGCGACAGCCGTGGACGAAAATACGGCATACTGTGGCGATGCTCGCCGAGCCGCAGGACACCGCCGCCGACCTCTCCTTCTCGCTCGCGGGCGTCCGCGTGCGGGTGTCGGCCTGGTTCTGGCTGGCAGCGGCACTCATCGGCTGGAACGTCTGCCAGGCGTATTCCCGGGGTGACCAGCGGGCGTTGATCCAGTTTCTCGTGCTCTGGGTGGGGGCCGTGTTCGTGTCGCTCCTCGTGCATGAGTTCGGCCACGCCCTCGCCTACCGGTTCTTCGGCCAGTCGGCCCACGTCGTGCTCTATCACTTCGGCGGCCTCGCTGTGCCCGAGACCTGGGGACGACGCGGATACCTGCGGCCATTCCAGCGGCTCGTCGTTTCGGCAGCCGGGCCGCTCGCGCAGTTTGCCTTCGCGGCGGCGATCGTGGCCGGACTCAAGGCCACGGGCACCATGGCGCCCTTTCCACTGGAGGCGATCGGCAGGCCGCTCGGCCTCTACGAGGGGCGTGAGTTTGCGTCGCCATTCACCTACGCGCTCGCCGACTTCCTGCTCTACGTGAACGTGTTCTGGCCACTCATCAATCTCGTGCCGGTGCCGCCGCTCGACGGTGGGCAGATCGTGCGCGAGGGACTGCTCGCGGCCGGCGTGTCCGACGCCCACCGGATCGCGGGCATCATCGGCGTGGTGGCCGGCGGCGCCGTGGCCTGGTGGGGCTACACGCATGGCGAGCCGTTCCTCGGCATCATGTTCGCGATGCTCGCCGCCTCGTGCTTCCAGAGCCTCTCGGCGGGCACGCCGTGGCAGCGGTGGAACTGACTGCCGTGGAGGGCGACCGGCAGACGGTGATCGTGCTCGGGGCCAGCAACGTGTCGCGCGGGCTATCGCGGCTCGTCGCAACGGTGCGGTCGCGGGCCGCGTCCCCGGCGGATCTCTTCGTCGCCGCCGGCCACGGCCGGGCCTACGGCGTGAACAGCCGCGTGTGGATGCGGCGGCTGCCGTCGATTCTCGCCTGCGGCCTGTGGCAATCACTTGCCAAGAACGCATCCGAAGCAAACGCCCGACCAGTCGCCGTCGTAACCGACGTCGGCAACGAGCTGCTCTACGGCCTCGGCGTGGCGCAGGTGGCCGGGGCCGTTCGTGAGGCCGTGCAGCGGCTCGCCGACCGCGGCGTCACCATCGCGATCACCGGGCTGCCGCTGGCGAGCATCGCCTCCGTGGGGGCTATCCGATACCGGGCGCTGCGGACTGCGTTCGTGCCGGGCTGCCAGCTGCCGCTGCCCATGCTCAAGGAGGCGGCGGAGTGGCTCGACGACGAGCTGCGGGCTATTGCCGCCGCGGTCGACGGCACGTTCATCGAGCAGCGCGGTGACTGGTACGGTCTCGACGCGATCCACGTGCGGCGGCGGTGCATCGACCGGCTGTGGCGCGAGGTGGCCGACGCCTGGAACTGGCCCACGGCCGCGCGGCTGGCACGGGCATCGGTGCGGGAATGGGCCGCGATCGGCTCCCGCGCCGCGGAAACGCGATCCCTCGCCCGGTTCATGCTCCACACGCCCCAGCCCGCCTGGCGATCACGCGACGGCCTGCGGCTGTGGCTCTACTGAAGGAAACGCCGGACGTATGCCGAAGCGCAGCGGACACGCAGTGAGCTGAAGCCCGGAGGGCGGAAGCGAACGTCCGCTCGAGGGCACGGGCAACCCCGACGCGCGCGAGTTTGCTTCTTACAGCACGGGCAGCGAGGGGAGTGGCGGACGGGCGGCGGCTGCGGCGGCGATGCCGCCGACGAGGCGTGAGCAGATCGCCTCGAGATAGGGGCGGCTTGCCGGGTCGTCGTAGTTGGCGGCCGTCTTGCCGGCATCGCCATGCTCGCGGATCGGGATCTGGATCGGCACCTCGCCGAGGAACGGGATGTCGAGGTCCTTGGCTGTGCGGGCCGCGCCGCCGGTGCCGAAGATGTCGTATCGCTTCTGGGTGTCGGGGCAGACGAAGAAGCTCATGTTCTCCACCATGCCCAACAGCGGGATGTTGACCTTTTTGAACATCGCGATCGCCTTCGTGGCGTCGAGCAGGGCCACGTCCTGCGGCGTGCAGACGACGACGGCGCCGGTGAGCGGCAGCACCTGCGAGAGCGTCAGCGCGATGTCGCCCGTGCCCGGTGGCATGTCGATGATCAGATAGTCGAGCGGGCCCCACAGCGTGTCGCGGAGCATCTGCGTGATCGCGCCGTGCAGCATCGGGCCCCGCCACACGACCGCCTCGCCCGGCGGCACGAGGAAGCCCATCGACATCACCGGCATCGAGTGCGGGCCGCAGGCGGCGAGCATCGGCAGGATCTTGCCGTTGTCTACCTGCGGTCGGCCTGAGAGACCGAGCAGGTGAGGGACGCTGGGGCCGTAGACGTCGGCGTCAAGCAGGCCCACGCGGCTGCCCGCCCGTGCCAGGCCGAGCGCGATGCTGGCCGCGATCGTGCTCTTGCCCACGCCCCCCTTGCCGCTGCCGACGGCGATCACGCTCTTGGCCTCGAGCCCGATCTGGCCGAGCTTCGTGGGGGGACGGTCGTGGGGCACGACCGTGACCGTGACGTTCTTGACCTCGGGAAACCGCGTCCGCAGGAGCTCTTCGATCCGGGCCGCCGTCGGCTTCCAGAGGATCGCGGAGTGGGTCGTGAGGCCGACGGTCACGGCGATCGCGTCGGCCGAGGCCGAGATGTTCTGCACCTGCCCCATCTCCGAGAGCGGCCGGCCCGACTCGGGATCGGCCACGGAGGCGAGGACGGACGTGACGGCGGACTGGTCGGGGATCGGCATGGATCGGGGCTCTCTGGACCGCGTGGGAACCGCAGGCTCAACGGCCCGGAATCGTAGGCCGGGCGTCGGCCACGGCCACGGGCAGCGTGCCCGACACGGCGTCGCCAGCCCGCGAGGCGGCCATGAACAGCCGTCGCGGCTGCACGGTCACCGCGGCCACGAGCACGAGACAGGCGAGCATGGCCAGGCCGGCCGCGATGCCGCCGTCGGCCTGCACGCCCCGCTTCGTCGTCTTGAAGTACATCGCCGAGATGATTCGCAGGTAGTAGGCGGCGGCGATCGCGGCATTGAGCACGAGCACCACGGCCAGGCCCACGAACCAGCCGCGGCGGCTGTCGAGCGAGATGGCGGCGTTCCAGTCCACCTGCAGCGCCGAGGCGGCCAGCGAGAGCTTGCCCCAGAAGCCGGGCAGCGGCGGAATGCCGGCGAGCGAGAGGAGGAAGGCGGCGATGGCAAAGGCAGCCACCGGATTCGTGGAGGCGAGGCCGTCGAGATCATCGACCGTGGCGATCTCCTCGCGCGGAGGCCGCGGGCCGCTGCCGGCCGTCCACTCGGGCCAGCGATGGCCCAGGTAGGCGACCGCCCCGAAGATCCCGATCGTGGCGAGTGCGTAGGTGGCCAGATAGAAGAGGGACGACGTCATGCCGCCGAGCACCATCGTCCAGCCGGTGTCGAGCGCGGTGGTGTCGCCGAGCGGCTGGCCGGCCTGCGTGGCTCCGGCAGCTGCGGCGACGGCCACGCCCACGAGCAGATAGCCCGCATGGGCGATCGACGAGCAGCCGAGCAGGCGGCGGAGGTTCCGCTGCCAGAGGGCCATCACGTTGCCGACCGTCATCGTGACCGCAGCAATCACGACGGCCAGCTTCCAGAGCAGGTCGAGGCTGGCCTGCGCCGCAGGGCCCACCTGGGCCGCGGCGGTGGTATCGGGGGCGATCGCCAGGCCGAGCAGCCGGGCCAGGACCACGACGCCCGCCACCTTCGGCAGCGTGGAGAGCAGGGCGGCGTTGCCGGGGCTCGTGCCCTCGTAGACGTCGGGGGCGTAGAAGTGCATCGGCACGGCGGCGAGCCGGAACGCGGCGCCGACCATCGCCATGCCAAGGGCGGCCGGCAGCAGGACCGTGGCCATGCCAGCGATCTTCGCGTCGGTCGACTGCAGCCGTGCTGCGATCGACTGCAGATCGGTGGAGCCACCGATCCCGTACAGGCAGACGGCCGCGTAGAGGAACAGGGACGACGACACGAGCGAGAGGAAGAAATACTTCAGGCTCGCCTCTTGGCCGTGGGCGTCGATTCGCTTGAGTGCGAGGAGGATGTAGGTGGGGATCGACACGAGTTCGAGGCCTACGAAGAGCAGCACGAGGTCGCCCGCCACGCCCACCAGCGAGAGGCCGGCGAGCAGGAGCAGGAACGTGCCGGCCTCCTCACAGGTGCCGCCGCGGCGGATACCCGGGCCGCGGCTCACGGCCGTCGCAAAGAGGTCACCCGATTGCACGAGTGCGAGCAGCGCCCCGAGGCCGAGCACGAGCCAGCGGATGAACGTCGAGAACCCATCGACCCGCACGCCACCGGAGGTGATCGTGGCGGCGTCGGCCGGCTGGCCGCCGGCCAAGGCCCAGGCGGCGGCGATCCCGAGGAGGGCGATGACCCAGCCGCTGCGGAGTCCGAGGAAGGCGCCGCCCAAGAAGGCGACGAGGGCCGCGACGACGAGCGCGATCTCGGGCGCGACGAGCGAGAACGATTCGAGTGACGTCGGGAGCGTCGTGAGGGCAGCGAGTGGAATCATGGCAGCTGGGCGGTCCGGGCGATGGGCTGGGCGGTGGGCGTGGCGTCCCGCATCCGGGCGGCGAAGGCGTCGGCCGAGGCCTGCGTGGCGGCGCGGATGGCGGGGGCCGCGGGGCGAAGGAACGTGGCCGGCGTGAGGCCGATCCAGAGCACGAAGACGGCGAGCGGTGCAAGGGCGACGAGTTCATGCCACTTCAAGTCGCAGCGGTCGGCGTGTCCGTGGCCGTCGTGGCCGTCGTGGCCGCTGCGGGGGGGCTCGCGGGAGGGCCCGAAGAACGCCCGCTCCACGGCCCACAGCATGTACCAGGCACCGAGCACGACGCCGACGACGGCCGTGACGGCCATCAGCAGATAGGCGAACGAGAAGCTGGGGGCGACGCCCGACCAGGCCCGCTGGAACGAGCCGGCGAGGATCATGAACTCGCCCACGAACCCGTTGAGACCCGGCAGGCCGATGCTCGAGAACGTGAACAGCATGAAGAACACGGTCAGCCACGGGGCTCGGCTGGCGATGCCGCCGAGGCTGGCGATGTTCCGTGTGTGGAACCGCTCGTAGATCATGCCCACGAGCGCGAAGAGCCCGGCAGACGACAGGCCGTGATTGATGAGCTGAAGGTTCGCGCCTTCCGTGGCCACCGGCGTGAGGGCGAAGAGCCCCATCACGATGTAGCCCATGTGGCTCACCGACGAGTAGGCGATGAGCCGCTTGAGGTCGGTCTGCACGAGGGCCACGAGGGCCCCGTAGATGATGCCCACCACGCCGAGCCCGAACAGCCAGGGGGCCGCCAGGGCGGAGGCCTCGGGGAGCATCGGCAGCGAGAACCTGAGGAAGCCGTAGATGCCGATCTTGAGCAGCACGCCGGCGAGGTCGACCGAGCCGCCCGTCGGCGCCTCCACGTGGGCCAGCGGCAGCCAGGTGTGGAGGGGCACGATCGGCACCTTCACCGCGAAGCCTGCCAGCAGCGCGAGAAACACGATCAACTGCAGCCAGCCGCCGCCCGCATCCATCGGCATCGGATGGGCCTTCATCGCCGCCGTGAGGGCCGCGATGTCGAACGTGACGGTGCCGGTGTGGGAGGCGTTCCAGAGGATGATCGCGAGCAGACCCAGAAACGTGAGCACGCTGCCGGCCAGCGTGTAGATGAAGAACTTCACGGCCGCCTTCCGCCGCTCGTCATGCCCCCAGATGCCGATCAGGAAGAAGAGCGGCACGAGCGTGAACTCGAAGAACACATAGAAGAGGATCACGTCGCGGGCCGCGAACACGCCCAGCATCGCCGCCTCGAGCACGAGGAGCAGGACGTAGAAGCCGGCCGGGCGATCGCGGATCGCATCCCAGCTGACGAATACGGCCGTGATCGAGAGCAGGGCGGAGAGCGCGAACATCCAGATCGAGAGGCCGTCGAGGCCGAGCGACAGCTTCACGTCGAAGATCCCACCGACGAGCCACGGAAACTCGACGAGACCGTAGGGCTCGCCGGCCATGGCGGCGGGATCGGACAGGAATCGCACGACGAGCCAGCCCGCCAGCACGAGCGTGACGATCGCCGTGTTGGCCGCGCTCTGCCGGACGGCGGCAAGACCCCACGACCGGAACAGCCAGGCCACGATCGCGCCGATGAGCGGCGCGGCGATGACGAGGAGCAGGTGGGTCGAAGGACTCAGTGCGTTCATGCGACGGATGGTGTTCGGGGAGGAATGCCGGGCGTGTGGCTCATCGCAGCCGCGCGGCGAGGGCGAGCATGATCAGGAGCGTGCCCAGCACGCCCACGAGGGCGTACCGCTGGACGAGGCCCGACTGGAGGTGCCGCGCCCAGGCGCCGAGGGCGAGCGGGATGCGGGCGACGCCATCGACGAGGCCGTCGATCACGTAGCGGTCGAACGCGGCGGCGACCAGGGCCACGCCTTCCAGCGGCTTCACGATCAGAGCCTTGTAGAGCTGATCGATGAAGAACCGGTTGGCGAACAGCGTGCCGATCGGGCCGAGGAACCGCTCGATCTGGGGCCCGTCGCTGCGGCGGCCGAGGTGGCCGACTGCGGCGATCGCGATGCCGAGCGCCGCGGCGAGCGTGCCCTGCAGGGCGAGGTCGAAGTGGAAGGCGGGGGGCGTGGCGGTGGCCGTGACCGCCGGCGCCGTGAGCGACGGCGTGGCGGCGAGGAACGTGGAGAGCGAGTGTGTGGCGAAGAGCCACCAGCCGCTCACCGCGGAGGCGACCGCGAGGATCACGAGCGGGATCGTCATCACGGGGGGTGATTCGTGGGCGTGGTGACCGGCCTCGTCGGGCACGCGGAGCGGGCCGGTGAACGTCATGAACACGGCGCGGAACGTGTAGAAGGCGGTGAGGCCGGCCGTGATGAGCGACATCCAGAAGAGCGTCTGCCAGGTGCGGGGCCGATCGAGGACGGGGGCGTCGGCGGCTGCCGCGGTCTTCATCGAGACGAAGTGCATCGTGGAGGCGGGGGCCGTGTTGGGGCCGCTGTCCGCCGCGGGAAGCCGCACAGCGGCATGGCCGCTGGCGGGGGCGGTGTCGTGATGTTCGCCGTGGGCATCCGGCCAGCCCTTGGAGTGGAGGGCGGCAAGGATCTCGTCCTTGCTGAAGAAGCCGGCAAAGGGAGCCACGCCGGCAAGCGCGAGCGACCCGATCAGGAACGTGGCCGCCGTGATCGGCATCAGCCGCCGCAGGCCGCCGAACCGCCGCATGTCGATCACGCCCCCCATCGAATGCATCACGGAGCCCGCGCCGAGGAAGAGCAGGGCCTTGAAGAAGGCGTGGGTCACGAGGTGGAAGATCGCAGCCGTGAACCCGAGCATCGTGCCCGTGCCGAGACTCGCGAACATGTAGCCGAGTTGGCTGATCGTCGAATAGGCGAGCACCCGCTTGAGATCGTTTTGCACGGTACCGATCAAGGCGGCGACGAGAGCCGTCGTGGTGCCCACGATCGACACCATCGTGAGGGCGTCGGGACAGACCACGAACAGCGGCGCACAGCGGGCCACGAGGTAGATGCCGGCCGTGACCATCGTGGCGGCGTGGATCAGGGCGCTGGCGGGCGTGGGGCCTTCCATCGCGTCGGGCAGCCAGACGTGGAGCGGCAGCTGGGCGCTCTTGCCGCAGGCGGCGAGCAGGAGCAAGAGACAGATCGCGGTGCCGACAGCGCCGCCGACGTAGCCGGCCGCGTCGGCGATCCGGCTCTGGCCGAGAATGCCCGGCAGGATCGTGCCGTCGGCGGAGAGCGTGTCGTGGAAGTTGAGCGTGCCGTAGGTCATCCAGAGCAGGAACGTGGCGACGGCCAGGCCGAAGTCGCCCACGCGATTGACGAGAAAGGCCTTCTTCGCCGCCCGCGCCGCCTCGGGCTTCGTGAACCAAAAGCCGATCAGCAGGTAGCTGCACGCCCCCACCGCCTCCCAGAACACGTAGACGAGCAGGAAGTTGCTCGCGGCCACAAGCATCGACATCGAGAACACGAACATCGCGAGCAGCGCGAAGAACCGCGGATAGCCCGGGTCGTCGTGCATGTAGCCGATCGAATAGATCGCCACGAGCAGGCCGACGCAGGTGATGATCGTCAGGAGCGTGGACGTGAGCGGGTCGAGCCGGAGGGCGACCGGAATCGAAAAGCTCCGCAGGTCCGTCGCGCCATCGGCCCGGGCGGTGTCGGCCGCGGCGGGGCTGCCCGCGGGGGGCGAGTAGGCGGCATCGACGCCGGCCCATTCCCAGAGCGTGGTGATCATCTCGACCGGCCGCGCGGTCGGCGCGTGGGCGGCGTCGCCGATGCCCACTTCCCGGCCGAGCCCAAGCAGGAGCGACACGGCGACGACGGCCGCGGCGGCGATGCCGGCGATCGCCGGCAGGTGACCGCGGGAGCCGAGCCGCCTGCCGAGTGCGACCGTGAGGATCGCGCCCACGAGGGGCAGCAGCGGCACGAGAACGAGGAGCGTGGCGGGCGACATGGCTTGCATGGTGATCGGTGGAGCGGTGCGGTCAGACGTGCTCGCGCTGGAGCAGGTCGTTTTCGTCGGCGGCAGGCAGCACACCGGCGGGCGTGAGCCGCGGGAACGAGGGGGGCACGGTGTCGATGGCCGGTAGCTCGTGATCGACCCGTCGCGGCAGATTGGATTCGCGGAGTGACTGCCAGGCTGCCGAGTCGAGCCGCCCCGTACGGGCAAAGGCCTGGAGCACGAACACGAGGGCCACCGCCGCCTCGCAGGCCGCCACGGTGAGCACGAAGATCACGAGTACCTGCCCGCCGAAGTCGCCGTGGTAGCGGCTCCAGGCCACGAGGCTCACGGAGATGCCCTGCAGCATCAGCTCCGCGGAGAGGAACATCACGATCAGGTTTCGCCGCGTGAGGATGCCCACGAGGCCGAGCGAGAACAGGATCGCGCCGACGACGAGCGCGTTTTGCAGGAGTGCCAGTTGGTTCATGATGCGGCCCTCCGGGCCGGGGCCAGTTCGCCCGACGGGTCGCCATGGCGGCTCACCACGGCGATCGAGCCGACGAGCGCCACGAGCAGGAGCACGCCGGCAGCCTCCACCGCGAGCAGGTGCCGGCCGAAGAGTTCGCCGCCGAGCCGGGCCACCTGATCGGCCGCGAGCGGATCGGTCGCGATTGCGGCATCGATCGCATCCCCTGCATGCGCCGCGTCG
The DNA here is from genome assembly GCA_029978085.1 of bacterium. Taxonomy (GTDB): domain Bacteria; phylum Planctomycetota; class Planctomycetia; order Pirellulales; family UBA1268; genus QWPN01. The sequence goes on along the minus strand of JAPOJV010000001.1, from coordinate 12,725 downwards.
ACGCTCGTTCCCGCCGTGCCGGCGGCCATCGCGGCGGCCTTCGACGGCATCTGGCAGCACGACGGGTCGGCCGAGAGCCGGCCGATCGAGAGCGTGAGCAGGCCGAGCAGCGTGGCGCCGGCGATCGCCGAGAGCAGCGGCTCGTTGGAGACGCGGTCGTAGGGGGCGAGGCCGGCCGGTTGGGCGAGCATGAGCACGAACAGGAACATCACGAGGATCGCCCCGGCATAGACCACGATCGTGGCCACCCCGAGAAACTGGGCGCCGAGCACGAGCAGCACGCCCGACACGCCGGCGAGGGCGAGGGCGAACCAGATGGCCGAGTAGACCGGCGACCGTGACACGATCGTGGCCGCGCCCGAGATCACGGCCACGAGCGACACGATCAGGAACACGGCCTCCTCGCCGAGCCCGCCGAGGCGGCGGCCGGTGAGCACGAAGCCGGCGAGCGCGGCGGCACCGAGCAGACCGCCGAGCCAGCGGGCAGGGCGACTGTCGCGGCCGCGCGGCAGGAGCAGCCAGAGACTCACGGCGGCGGCGGTGACGGCGCCGGCGAGCAGGACGCCCGGCGAAGGAAGCGCGACGGCGATCACAGCGTGCCTCCGAGCGACGCCGACTTCATGGGCTCCGCATCCTTCGTCATGTCGTACACGCTCAAGAGCTTCTCCTTATCGAAGATCATCTCTTCGCGGCTCTTGCCCGTGAGGTCCAAGAGGCTCGTGAGCTCGATCGCATCGACCGGGCAGGCCTCCTCGCACATGCCGCAGAAGATGCACCGCAGTTCGTCGATCTGGAAGCTCTCGGGATACTTCTCACGGTCGGGCCAGGGGCTCTCGGTGGCCACGATGTCGATGCAGTGGGCGGGGCAGGCGGTGGCGCAAAGGAAGCAGGCCACGCACTTCACGCGGCCCTCCTCGTCGCGATTGAGCCGATGCACGCCGCGGTAGATGAGCGGGTTGCCCACCGTCGGCCGCTGCTCGGGGAAGCTCACCGTGACCTTGGGGCTCACGAGATGCCGGGCGGTCGTCGCCAGGCCGCCGACGAAGAGGGGCAGGTAGAGCCGTTCGGCGAGGCCGAGCGGCTTCTCTTCCAGCCAGGTGATCGCGGGATCGGTGGGCTTCATGTCAGACCTCCACCAGTTCGTGTTCGATGTCGAGCGGGCCGTGGGTGCGGATCGGTGTGTTGTCGGTGCCCGAAGGCGTGAGCATGCCGGCCGCGATCCAGCCCACGAAGAAGACCACCCACGGGATGGCGATCGCGGCCGTCTTCGCCGCCCCCTCGCCTACCGCCGCCACCAGTTGCGGCCGAAATTCCTCGATGGCCGCCACCGTGACGAGGTTCACGAGCCCCAGCGGCAGCATCACCTTCCAGGCGAGGTTCATGAGCTGGTCGAACCGAAACCGCGGCCAGCTCCAGCGGACGAGCATGAAGAACAGGATCACGCCGAGAATCTTGGCGGAGAGAACGGCGAACCGGAGCAGGGCCACCGTCCACGTTTCGACCGGGCCGGAGCCCGTGACACCCCAGAGGTGCCAGCCGCCCAGGAACATGATCACGATCAGGAAGGCCGCCGTGACCATGTGGAGGAACTCGGCCACGAGGAAGAGCAGGAGCTTGATGCCCGAATACTCGGTGTGATAGCCGCCGACGAGCTCCTGCTCGGCCTCCGGGAGATCGAAGGGCAGCCGCGCCGCCTCGGCGAAGGCGGCCACGAGAAACACGATGAAGCCGAGCGGCTGGGCGAACGCATACCAAACACCGGTCGATGCCTGGGCGTTCATGATCGTGTCGAGCTTGAGCGAGCCGGCCGCGAGCACGACGCCCAAGAGGCCGAGGCCGAGCGGGATCTCGTAGGCCACGAGCTGCGCGCTGCTCCGCAGGCCACCGAGGAAGCCGTACTTGTTGTTGCTCGCCCAGCCGCCGAGGAGCACGCCGTAGACCGCGATACTGGAAAGGGCGAACACCCAGAGCACGCCGACGTCGAGGCCGGGCGCCACGAGCAACGGCTCCTCGCCGGCGAGGCCGAGGGCGGGGATCGGTGGCAACGAACTGCCGAACGGGATGGCGGCGAAGATCGCCAGCGACGCGGCCAGGATCACGAGCGGCGCCGCCGTGTAGAGCACCTTGTCGACGTGCTTGGGCGTGAAGTCTTCCTTGAGGATGATCTTCAAGCCGTCGGCGAGCGGCTGGCCGAGACCGAAGAGCCGCACCTTCGTGAGCGGAATGCCGACGCGGTTGGGGCCCTTGCGATCCTGCACCCAGGCGGCCATCCAGCGTTCGACGAGCACGAGGTAGGCGGCCGCCGTCATCAGGCCGCCGATGAGCAGGCCGATCTTCACCAGCGCGACGATCGTGGGGAGCGAAGGCAAGTAGTCGGTCATGCGAGCTGCCTCACGCGAAGGTCCACACCGGTGGCCGGCACGTCGCCGGCGAGCGCGGCGAAGGGGGCGGCCGACCCGGCGATCTGCTGCCGCACGCCGACGGGGTCATAGAGGCCGCGGCGGCCGAGCATGTTCCAGAACAGCCGCCCTTCGGGCCAGACGCCGGCCGGCGGCTTGATCGCCTGGCCGAAGCTCTGGGCATGGTGGGCCACGTTCACCCAGGTGCCGGCCCGCTCCGCGAAGCCCGCTGCCGGCAGCCGCCAGGTGGCGAGCTTCATGAGCGGCGACTCGAAGAGGTCCTGCACCACGAGGCACGTGAGATCGGCGAAGGATGCAGCGGTCGCGTCGTCGATCCAGGGCGTCGGATAGCCGCCGGTCACCCAGGCGGCGTCGGCCTTGCCGGCGGCGACATGGGCCACGAGGTCATCCCACGAGCGGCCACCGGCGCCGTAGAGGGCGAGCACTTCCTCGACACCCTTGCGGTTGGGGCACTTCTCGGCGCGGATCGTGAAGCCGCCGGGGAAGGTTTCATCGGCCCCGACCACGGGCACGTGGCCGAGGGACAGGAACGCTTCCGGATCGATCGAGCGGGCGATCGCACAGAGCATCCAGGCCTCTTCGACCGTGAGCATCGGCGAGACGGCCACTGCGAGACGGCCCGCGGCCTTGAGGTCATCGCGGAGCCGCGTCACGACGTCGGCCCACTCGATCGTCTCGAAGGCATCGCCCGGCGTGCCGTGGCCGTTGCCACGGAGATCGCGCCGCCGGCCGGCGGCGAGCACCCGCGACTGATCGTGGAGGTGGTGCCAGCCGTAGCGGCCGTCGTCGCACATCCACCAGGTGTTGACGTGCGGGTTCTCGCGGGGCTTGAGCCGGTAGACCGTGTCTTGGTTGTGTTCGGTGTGGATCGAGCAGCCTGCCGAGCAGCCGCCGCAGACGTTCGCCTCCCGCTTCAGGAACCAGACCCGCTGCTGATAGAGGAAGTCCTTGTCGCCGAGCGCACCGACCGGGCAGAGATCGACCACGTTGCCGGCGAGCTTGTTGTCGAGCGGGAACCCGGGGAAGACGTCGATTTCTTCCTTTGCGCCACGGGACGTGACCATCAACTCCGACGTGCCTGACACCTCGCGGGTGAACCGCACGCACCGGGTGCACATGATGCAGCGATCGACGAACAGCGTGACCGTGGGGCCGACGTCCCGCTTGCGGCTCGTGAATGGATGGAGATCGGCCCGCCGCTCGGCCTGGCCGTGCTCGAAGTGGTAGTCCTGGAGCAGGCACTCGCCCGCCTTGTCGCAGATCGGACAGTCGATCGGATGATCGATGAGGAGCGCCTCTTCGACCCGGGCGCGGCTGTCCTTCACGAGCTGGCTCTCGGTGACGATCACCGTGCCGTCCTTGACCGGCGTCTGGCAGCCGGGCACGAGCTTCGGCACCATCGTGACCTTGCCGGTGGCGGCATCGCGCTGGCCCGTCTCGATCAGGCACATCCTGCAGCTGGCCACGACGGAGAGGCCCGGATGCCAGCAGTAGTGCGGAATCTCCTTGCCCGCCCGCCGCGCAGCCTCGATGCAGTTGAGCCGCTCGTCGGCTCCGATCTCGATCTCTTGTCCATCGACGATGACTACGGGCATGAACGAACTCCGACGAAAAAGGTGCCAGCCACCATTTTCATGGGGCGGCTCAGCGTGGCGGAGGCTTTCGCGAAAATGGTGGCTGGCACCTTTTTCATCAGTGGGCTCCGACGATCTGCAGGGCGGGCACGGGGTCGGTGACCATCCAGCCCGAGGGATTGGTCCGCTTGATGTAGTCTTCGAACTCGCCGCGGAACTTCTTGATCGCGTTCTTGATCGGCCAGGCGGCGCCGTCGGCCAGACCACAGATCGTGCTGCCCGGCATCATGCCCATCGTGGTGCCGATCTCGAGCAAGAGGTCGAGATCCCGGAGGCGGCCTTGGCCGGCCTTGATCCGTTCGAGCATCCGCAGGCTCCAGCTCGTGCCCTCGCGGCAGGGCGTGCACTGGCCGCACGACTCGTGGGCGAAGAACCGGCAGGAGTTGTGGAGGAAGTCGACGATGCTGGTCTCGTCGTCGATCACGACGACGGCCGCGGTGCCGAGGCCGAGACAGCCCACCTTGCCCGGGCCGGCGAAGTCGAGCGGCGTGTCGAGCTCACTCTCCGTCATCAGGCCCATCGAGATGCCGCCGGGGATCACGGCCTTCGCCTTGCGACCCTTCCAGACGCCGCCACCGAACTGGTCGATCAGCTGCCGCGCGGTGATGCCGAGCGGCGCCTCGTAGCAGCCCGGCTTCTCCACGTGGCCCGAGAGGCAGTAGAGCTTCGGGCCGTAGGAGCCGGGGTCGCGGGGATTGGCAGGGTCGGCCGGCACGCCGATCGACTTGAACCAGTCGACGCCGCGGCGGGCGATCTGGGCCACGCAGGCCATCGTCTCGATGTTGTTGACGACCGTCGGCTTACGGAACAGCCCCTCAATCGCCGGAAACGGCGGCTTGATCCGCGGCCAGGCCCGCTTGCCCTCGAGGCTCTCGATCAGCCCCGTCTCCTCGCCGCAGATGTAGGCGGCCGCGCCGCGATGCAGGTAGATGTCGAGCGAGAAGGTCGTGCCCCGGATGTTCTTCCCGAGGTAGCCGGCGGCATACGCCTCGTCGATGGCGGCCTGGAGACGATGCCAGCTCTGCGGATACTCGTACCGCAGGTAGATGTAGGCCGTGGAGGCCCGCGTGGCATACGAGGAGAGGATGATTCCCTCGATCACCTGATGCGGGTCGTCCTCCATCAGGATCCGGTTGTTGAATGTGCCCGGCTCGCTCTCGTCGGCGTTGACGCAGAGATAGATCGGCCCGGGATGGTCCTTCGGCAGGAACGTCCACTTGAGGCCGGTCGAGAAGCCGGCGCCGCCGCGGCCACGGAGGCCCGACGACTTCACCATCTCGACCACGTCGACCGGCTGCTTCTCCGCGAGCACCTTCTCCAGCGGGGCGTAGCCGCCGCGGCTCTTGTAGCTCGCGATGGAGTGGCCATCGGGCACGCCGACGGCTTCGAGCAGGACGGGCTTGAACGGAGTCATGTCAGGTGGCCCTCGCACGGGGCTTCTTGAGCTCGGCCTCGGCGGCCTCGGGCGTCATGTTCTTGAGGAGGTCGTCGTTGGCGAGGATGCAGGGGGCAAAGTCGCAGGCTCCCAGGCACTCCGCCGGCTCGATCGTCAGGCTGCCGTCTGGTGTCGTGCCGTACGGCTCGACGCCGTTTTTCTTGCAGAGATGCTCGAGCAGGTGATCGCCACCGCGGAGTGCGCAGGAGACCGAGCGGCAGACGAAGGCACGCACTGTGCCGTGGGGCTTTTCCTGATGGAAGAACTGATAGAAGGTGAGTGTGTCCTGCACCTCGGCCGGCGCGAGCCCCAGCACCTGGGCGATCTCGACCACCGCCTCGAGCGGCACGTGCCGGAGTTCGGCGTTCACGATGTGGAGGGCGGGCAGTGTGAGGGCGCGGCGGTTCGGGTACCGCGGCGCGAGCGCCTCGATCTTGGCCACCATCTCGTCGGTGAGCACGCGCTTGGGGGCGATCATCGGTCGAGCTCCGCGGCGATGATGTTGAGGCTGCCGAGCACGGCCACCACGTCGGAAAGCGTGTGGCCGCGGATCAGGAACGGAAACAGGGCGAAGTGCAGCACGCTCGGCGGGCGGCAGCGGGCCCGGTAGGCCGTGTCGTCGCCGTCCCCCACGATGTAGAAGCCAAGTTCGCCGTTGGGCGCCTCGATCGCGGCGTACGACTCCTCGAACGGCACGTCGAAGCCGCGATTGGCCATCGACAGCTCGAAGTGGGAGATCGTGCCCTCGATCGTCGAATAGACCTGCTTCTTGGTCGGCAGGGCCGTCCGCTGGTCGATGCCCACGTTCACCGGGCCGCTCGGCAGATTTTCCAGGGCCTGGGCGACGATCTTCAGGCTCTCCCGCATCTCCTGCATCCGCACGAGATAGCGGGCGTAGCAATCACCGGCGCTCGCGCAGGCCACCTTGAAGTCGAGGTCGGCGTAGGCGAGATAGGGCTCGTCCTTGCGGAGGTCGCGGGTCACGCCACTGGCCCGGGCCACGGGGCCCGTGGCGCTGCGATTGATCGCTTCTTCCTTCGTGAGCACGCCCACGCCCTTCGTGCGATCGACGAAGATGCGGTTCCGCGTGAGCAGCCGCTCCATGTCGTCGAGCGTCTTCGGAAAGGTCTTGATGAACGCCCGGATCTTCTCGATCACCAGCGGCGTGAAGTCCTGCGACACGCCGCCGACGCGGGTGTAGGAGTTGGTGAACCGGGCCCCGCACAGCGTCTCGAAGATGTCGTAGATCACCTCACGCTGGTAGAAGGCGTAGAGGAAGAACGTGAACGCCCCCGTGTCGAGCCCCACCGCGCCGTTCGAGAGCAGGTGGTCACTGATCCGGGCCAACTCGGCGACGATCGTGCGGATATAGCGGCACCGCGGCGTGAGCTCGATGCCGAGCAGGGCCTCGACGGCATGGTGCCAGGCCACGTTGTTGGCGATCGGCGAGATGTAGTTCATCCGATCGGTCACCGTCACGTATTGGTTGAACGTGAGGTGCTCGCCGATCTTCTCGAAGCCCGAGTGGAGGTAGCCCATCTCCGGCATCGCATCGACCACCCGCTCCCCCTCGAGCTTGAGTACGAGCCGGAGCGTCGTGTGGGTGGCGGGATGCTGCGGTCCGAAGTTGAGCGTCCAGAGATAGTCCTCGCTCCGCGCGCCCGCCTCGGGGCCGCGGCTCGTGACGTCGAATTCGGCGGGGGCGATCGACATGGGCTAGCTGTGGTCCCGGGTGATGACGGGGAAGTTGTGGCGTTCGCCGCGGCCCTGGAGCGGGTAGTCCTTCCGCAGCGGGTGGGCGGTGAACTCCTCGGGCATCACGAGCCGGCGGAGGTCGGGGTGGCCCTCGAAGCGGATGCCGAAGAGATCCCAGACTTCACGCTCCAGCCAGTTCGCGCCCTCCCAGAGCGATACGACGCTCGGCACCGTGGGCTCGGGGTCGTCGACGAACACGCGGACGGTGAGCCGCTGATTGGTGGCCGTGTTCGCGAGGAGATAGACGAGCCCGTAGCGGTGCTTCGCGCCCTTGTACTCCAGGTAGTCGACGCACGTGACGTCGACGAGCAGGTCGAAGCCGCGGTCCTTCAACAGCCGGAGGGCGTCGAAGGCCGCGGCAGCCGGGAGCACCACGCGGGTCTGACCGCGATAGACCGACGGATCCACGGGCCCGAAACGCTCGGCGAGCGCGGCGACCACGTCGTCAACGGCAGGGGGCGTGTGCGGCATGAAGGGGTGGGTGCGGGATCGAGGGGGTGAACGCTGGAACGTTGATCAGGTGCGGGGGCCGATCGCCTCGGCGGCCGCGGCGAGCTCGCGCTGGAGAACGGGGTTGCGGGAGGCATCGATCGAGAGCGGCGACGTGATCTCCACCAGGGCCCGCTTGCGGGCCTGCCGGCCGGCCGTGTCGAACTCGCGACCGGTGATCGTGCCCTCGCGCTGAATCTTGTCCTGCAGGTCGATGATCGCCTGGATGAGCTGCTCGGGCCGCGGCGGGCAGCCGGGCACGTACATGTCAACCGGGATGAAGCGATCGATGCCCTGCACGACGGCGTACGTGTCGAACACGCCGCCGGTGCTCGCACAGGCGCCCATGGAGATGCACCACTTGGGCTCGTGCATCTGCTGCCAGATCCGCTGGAGCACCGGCAGCATCTTCATCACCACGCGGCCGGCCACGATCATGAGATCGCACTGCCGCGGGCTGAACCGGAACACCTCGGCGCCGAATCGGGCGAGATCGTGCTTGCTCGCACCCGTGGCCATCAGCTCGATGCCGCAGCAGGCCGTGGCAAAGGGCATCGGCCAGAGACTGTTTTTCCGGCACCAGCTGGCCAGCTCGTCGAGCTTGCTGACGAACACGTTCTCGGGCAGTTCGAGCTTCGGCGAATCGTTTACCGCCATCGGAACACCCCCTTGCGCCAGTCATAAGCAAAGCCCACGATCACCAATGCGATGAACAGCATCGCACCGGCGAACACGAGCCCACGGGACGAGACCAGGCCGCCGGCCACTGCCGCATCGACGCCGGCCTGCGATCGGCTGGCGACTGCCCATGGATAGAGGAACAGGAGTTCGACGTCGAACACCAGGAACGTGATTGCCACGAGGTGGAAGCGGACGTCGAATCGCCGCCGCGTGTCGTGGATCGGATCCATGCCGCTCTCGTACGGCATCTCTTTCACGGCCCCCGACCGCTTGGGGCCGACGAGCTGCGCGAAAACCACCAGGCCCACGGAAACGGCGGCCGCGATCGCGACGAACAGCAGGACCGGGAGGATGGCGTCCATGGCGGGGCTCGAAATGTGGTCAGCGGGCTCCGGCCGAGGCCTGGCCGAACCCCGGAAGTGGGAAAATCGGCCGTAGGAAGCCACTTCGTGAAATCTGTCACGAAGTAGCGGCCTAAAAAAGCCGGGGGCTCTGGCCCGCCGGCTCTTACCGATTCAACCGTCAAAGTTATACAGACCCGACCCGCGGCCGACGAGGTGGACCATTCCGGCCGCGGTTCGGGCGGGGACAAAACCGCCGCACGGCCCGCCGGAGGGTTTTCGTCGCGATCTGCCGTCGGTCCGAGTCTCCGGCTGATTGCTTAGTCGCAACTTGCGTGTTAATGTTGCAAGTGAATGAAGAGTCGCGACGTCAACACCGAAGGCCGTTACCGAGCAGACGGCAGGTGGGAAGGCCCTACCGGTCCGATTCTGGTGGAGGTCACGCGGACCAACAGCATGCGGGACGTGCGGGGTGCGCTTGTAGCACTCGCCACCCTTCTGCATGGCGAACAGGTGGGCTGCAGGGCTGTGTGCGTGCTCGTCGGCTCGCGTCTGTCTCCGGGCCGGTTGGAGGAAGAACTGCAGCGGGTTCAAGGCGTACTCCGCCCCGAACTCGCCAGTCGAATCCATTGCCTGCTGGACAAGGGCGATCGGAGCCGCAATGTGGCTGCATTCAGCGGGCCGCTCCATGACGTGCCCGATGAATTCCACGCGTGGCTCGACGAACTGGTGGCGACCGAACGCCTGCGCGGTCACTCGCCGCAATTGCCGCCGCGGCAGATTGTCGTCGCCACGTTGGCGCAGCTTCGCCTGCGGAACCAGCCGCCCGTGACGGTCAAGCGCCTGCAGGAAACATGCGGCGTGAGTTACCCAACCGTGGCGTCGGTGCTCAAGGAGCTCAGCGACAAGGGCTGGCTGGAAGACCGTGGTGAGCGTGGTGTTCGGATGCGACAGCTCACCAGTGGGGAATGGATGGAATTGGCACGTGACCATGCCCGGTTGCGCAAGGTCCACTTGTTCACCGACCCGACCGGCCACACCTCAGCCGAACGCATGTCCAAACGTCTTGTCCGACTCCAAGGGGCGGGCAAGCTTCCACGAACGATCCGCATCGGCGGTGTTTTGGGCGCATCAAGGCACTTTCCGGATTTAGACATCACGGCTGCGCCGCGACTCGACCTGTCCATCGATGGAGATCCAGCGCAGATTGTCGAACTGATCGATGCTGGGTTGCGCCCCAAGACGAAGGCGGAGCAGCGGGTCGCGCTCGCTGTGCATGTCACTCGCGACCCGCCGGCCATCCCAGCCGTGGGATCCCGAAGACAAGGTCAGTGGGCCGGTGAACTCGAGTGCTTGGCGGACCTCGTCGAGATGGGCTTCATCCGCGAGGCATCGGAGATGGCCGACCACATGCAGCGGATCGGAGAGCAAGGCAGGCCTGTCGCATGACACCGCTTACGCCCGACGCCGTGATGGCCCGGATATCCGCCGCCCTCCCAGGCGATTGCCGGCAGAACGTCATCATCATCGGGAGCCTCGCTGCGGGGTACCACTTCTTCTCGGACGATGGCCAGCGAAGCATCCGCACGAAGGATGTCGATTGCATGTTTTCGCCACATGCGAAAGCTGTGGTAACCGCAGGGCAGGTGACCGAACGTTTGCTGAAGGCAACGTGGCAGCCCCGCAAGAAGGGTGAATGGTCTGCACCGGGAGACGAGCACACGCCTGACGACAAGCTGCCGTTGATCCGTCTCGAGCCGCCTGGGCCTCGGGCCGGCGCCGACTGGTTCCTCGAGCTTCTCAGCGCCCCGATCGCGAATGCTGTGGAAGCCAAGACGTTCCACCGCGTCAAAACAAGCGTCGGCCACTTCGCGATCTGTAGTTTCAACTACCTGGCGCTGGCGGAATGGAATCCCATCAAGACACGCTATGGCGTGCATGTTGCTCGACCGGAAATGATGGCGTTGGCCAACATGCTTCACCACCCGAGAATCGGCCCGGAGCTGATCGCGGGCACTACAGACAAGCGATCGAACAAGGATCTTGGACGCGTCCTCGCGTTGGCATGGCTGACCGCGGAACAGGATCGTCGCAAAGGCACGGAAGAGCTCGACTCGTGGGCTGGCCGAATGAGCGATGCGCTGCGCACGTGCTTTCCAGGCAACGCACGGCAGTTGGCGGAAACCGCTGGCGCGGGGCTCCGCGAACTACTGGCCAGTACCGGAGATCGCGACCAGGCTCTGGCGATCTGTAACAGGGGACTCCTGGCGTCGATGGAGGTCGGCCGGGATGCGTTCGCGGCGACGGGCCGGCGTGTCATTCAACAGGTCGTCGAGCCGCTCGCGGAAGCGATGGTTGAGTAAAACCACGCAAAGAAGAGGGGCGTGTCTCGCTCAGTGGCCTGGTAGTCGGAGCTTAGCGAGAAAAGCTCGCGGACCTTCTGGTAGAAGCGTTTTTCTGACGCCCGGATCTCGCGGATTCGGGCAAGCAGTTCGTTGAAATGATCCCAGCCCCGCGGGTCTTTGAGCCGGGCGTTGTCCATCACGAAGCCCTTGACCAAAAACTCCTTCAGATGGTGGGTGGCCCACTGGCGAAACTGGACGCCGCGGGGCGACCGCACGCGGTAGCCCACGGCAAAGACGGCTTCGAGCGAATAGTGATCCACGAACCGCTCGACCATCCGGGAGCCCTCGGCCTGAACTATCCGGAATTTCCGGATAGTTGCCTCGGCCGGCAATCCGCCCTCAGAAAAGATGGTTTGGACATGCTCGTTTATCGTCCGGACGTCCTTTTGGAACAGTTCGGCCCGCACCCTTGAGTTGCCGCGCACGTGTGAGGTACGCATGTACTGATATGAGCGACTGGGAGCATGTCCACCGTCGCCATGCCAGGCTCCCAGCGGGAGGCCGACGAGTCAGGCCGTTTTCGCCCGGTCGGCAACCGCCTGCCAGCGGTGGCGAACTCGGTTCACCCGGGGGGCGCCCGCCGCCATCTCCACGAGCGTCGCCGCATGGGCGAGCGTGGCCCGGGCTCCCGCGGTATCGCCCGCCTCGAGTCGCCGCTCCGCGCTGCGAAGTGCCGATGCGGCATGCCAGCGGGCGCTGGCGGCCGTGAGTCGCTCGCGCCGTTGCTGCGGGAGTGACTCGGCGTTGATTCCGATCGTGCGGATGACATCGGGCCACACGTCCCCCTTCGCAAGCAACCGGGCCGACTCGTTGGCCTCGTGCCGGCGATAGGCGGCCAGCACCCGCGGCTCGTACCAGACGCGGCACCGGGCGGCGATCCGCACCCACATCTCCCAGTCGAGTGCCTGGCAGAGATCGTCACGATAGCCGCCGAACTGCTCGTACGTCGCGCGGGGCACGACCACGGCCGGCGTCTGGAGCCGCTGGCGTTCCGCGATCACCGCCAGCCAGTCGCGAAGCGGGCCGGCGAACCAGGCCAGCCGTGAGCTGTTCTTGAGAAACCGGTCGGCGCCATCGACGAGCCGCGTGCGGCAGAAGGCCATGCCCGCATCCGGCGCCCGCCGTAGCCCGCGCTCGAGGCGGGCGTAGAAGCCGGGGAGCACGTAGTCGTCTTGATGCAGCAGGTGAACGAGCTCGCCCCGAGCGAGGTCGATCGCGCGATTCCAGTTTCCGGCCAGCCCGAGCCGCTCGCCGTGTCCGACGATCTCCACGCGACCGGTCGGATCGACCGATCGCACGAGGTCTTCCACGAGACCAGCAGGCGAGCCGTCGTCGACGACCGTGATCTGCATCTCGGCGGCGGACGGTGCCTGCGCCAGCACCGATACCAGCGCGACGGCGAGAGTCTCCGTGGGCCGGTACGTCGGCAGCATCACGGCGACTCGCGGCCGCGTAGCGCCATCAATGAGCGGTGCGATGCGCGGGGGCTGCGACATCGTGACGAACTACCAGATGCCCATGCCGAAGCCGAACCCGAAGCCCATGCCGCCGAAGATGCCGGCATC